>NZ_JAPYKO010000021.1:0-108426 GCF_037179585.1 Mesorhizobium argentiipisi (SeqCode) | reverse complement strand
TCAGGCCCGGTCAATAACGTCACATGGCTCATGCTGTGCTGCTAACTACGCTCGTAAGGACGACCTTAAGAGCGCAGCCTCGCTACCATGCCATGCTCGCGCAAGGCGGCCCTCGCCGGAGGCGTACGGGGAACCGACATGAGTCTCGGAACAATCCTCATCATTATCCTCATTTTGTTGCTGATCGGTGCGATCCCAGCCTGGCCATATTCGTCGGGCTGGGGCTATGGCCCTTCAGGCCTGGTCGGCGTCATACTTGTCATCCTGGTGATCATGGCTCTCATGGGCCGCATTTGACGCTTGGATAGCCTCTGCCAGGCGTGAGGTGATTTCCGGGCCGCATGGCGCAGCGCCGTGCATCAAATCCCAAAGGACCTGTCGAGTTTCTCCCGTACGGAAGATTCGTCTTCAGGTGAAGAACAGATAGAACACCGACGCGCCGTAGCCTCTCCGGCGCGCCCGGCCATTGAGCAAAGCCCACCAGAAGACCAGCGCGCTTGCCAGAAAGCTGGAAATGCTGCAGCCAGTGCACCGGCTCGCTTGCGAGTGCAGCATCGAAGAGAACCGGCATGTGCCCAGATGGCAAGGCCGTGCAGGATCGTTGCGGAGGCCGGCTCGGTCAGGCCTCGCCATGTTATTCGCACGACCGGCCATCGCGCCGCGCGCGCCAGGCGTCGTCGTATGACGGGCGGGAACGTCCACAACATGGCGCCGAGCGGTCGCGACAAGACAAGAGCAGGAGCAAGGATCACCATCAGGAGCTCATGCTCGAGCATATGCGCCGCAAAGAGCCGGTCGCCCAATTCATGCAGCGGCGACATCAGGGCCGCGGCAAGCGCAGACCAGCCTGTCGCGAAGCAGGCCAGTTGCCACCATGCGACGCCGCGCCCCGCTCCCGCCCGCCGCCACAGCCGCGCAATGCCACCGCTGTAGAGAAGCAGCACGATGCCAAGCGAAACAACAGTCAAGCCGGCGACGGACCAGCCGCCGGTTCCTTGGCCTGCACCATGTGCGAATGCGGCGGGCGCCGGCATGGTGCACAGCGCCGAAACAAATGCTGCGAGCAAAGACGCCTCGCCGACGGAGCGGGCGATCCGCATCAGAACCTCGGCAGCCAATAGAGCACGGCGTAAAGGGGAAACCATGAGAGCACGACGAAATACCAGTAGAAAGCATTGTCTTCGGCATCGCTGAAGCGTTTGCCCGTTCCGTGCCGCGTAAACATCAGCACGGCCAGGACCAGCGTGTCGGCAACGTCGGTCAGCACATGCACGCCATGCAGACCGAGAAGGAGCCAGACAAAGGAGCCATACGCATTGTCGCTCCAGCGTACCGGCAAGGCCGAGAATTCCATGATGCGCAGCCCGATAAGCACCAGCCCAATCGCGCTCATGATCAGCAGCAGCAGACGGACCGAGCGCAAGCTCTCCCGCATCGCTGCTCGCTTGATCAGGAAATTCGGCAATGCGCTGACGACAAGGACGAGCGTGAAGAGCGCCGACCAGAGCAGGCTCAAAGGCACCGCGTCCTTCGCCCACTCCTTGTTGGTGACGGCCAGGTAGAGATAACCGCCGATGCCGAGGGCGAAGCCAGTTCCCTCCAGCAGGCAGAACGAGAAGGTCCCCCACCAGGGGGTGACACGCGAACCGAAGGCATAGGTCGGCAAACCCGAGACATCGATGACGCTGCGGGCCATCTAGACATTCTCCTCGATGGTTTTCGGCCAGAACCAGGCGACCAGCACGATGGCAACGACGGGCGAACCCCAAGTAACCGCCCAAGGCGTGTAGATCGAGCCGATGAACGCGACGGCTGTGGCAAACGCCGCCAGAAAGGGCCAGATCGAGGGCGCCGGCGATTCCTCGCGAATGTCAGGCCGGGCCTCCGTGAGGCTCGTCACGAGCAGTTCGCGCTCATCAACCTTGAGGCCGCCGACCATCGCCTTGTCATCGCCCTTATCCCATAGCGGCGAACCGCTTGTGACGCAGGGAATGCGATCGAAGTTCTGCGGCTGGGGCGGCGAACTGGTCGCCCACTCCAACGTGTCGGCGCCCCAGGGATTGTCGCCGGCAAGGGCGCCCGAGCGGGCGCTGGCAATCATGTTGTAGAGCATGAGCAGAAAGCTTGCGAAGAACAGCAGTGCGCCGGCGCTGGCGAGCAGGTTGAGCCCGCCCCAGCCCATCTCCGCGGGGTAGGTGTAGACCCTGCGCGGCATGCCGTGCAGGCCGAGCAGGTGCATCGGAAAAAACGTGACGTTGAAACCAGTGAAGGCGAGGACGAACTGCCATTTGCCGAGCCGCTCATCCATGAGCCGGCCCGTCACTTTCGGGAACCAGTAGTAGACGGCCGCGACAAGCGGAAAGACGGTGCCGCCTATAAGCACGTAGTGGAAATGGGCAACGACGAAATAGGTGTCGTGCACCTGCGTATCGATTGGCACCGACGCCAGCATCACACCCGAGAGCCCGCCGGCGACAAAGATGAAGAAGAAACCGAGCACGAAGATCAACGGCGTCTTGAGCACCGGCTTGCCGTCCCACAGCGTCGCGATCCAGCAGAATATCTGGACCCCGTTCGGAATGGCTATAGCCATGCTGGAGGCGGTGAAGAATGCGGCGCCGATTTCAGGCAGGCCGGTCACGAACATGTGGTGAACCCACAAGCCAAAGGACAAAAAGCCGATCGCGATCAGCGACAGCACCATCGGCAAATAGCCGAAGACCGGCCGCCGGGAGAATGTCGCTACGATCGCCGACACGAAAGCGGTTCCAGGCAGGAAGATGATGTAGACTTCGGGGTGACCAAAGAACCAGAAAAGGTGCTGCCAAAGCAGCGGATCGCCGCCCGCATCTGGATTGAAAAACTGCGTGCCGACCAGCCGCTCCATGATCAGCATAGACGAGGCGAGCATGATCGCCGGCATGGCGAAGATGATGATGAAGGAATGGACGAGCATCGTCCATACGAAGAGTGGAATGCGGTCGAGCGTCATGCCCGGCGCGCGCTGCTTCAGGACTGTGACGACGATCTCCACCGAGACTGCGAGCGCTGCGACTTCGGTAAAAGTGATCATCTGCGCCCAATAGTCCGGCCCCTTGCCTGGAGTGAAATTCAGATTTGCGAGGGGTACGTAGGAAAACCAGCCGACATCAGGGCGGATGCTCAACGCGAAGCCGCCCCACAACATCAGGCCGCCGAACAGATAGACATAGTAGGAGAAGGCATTGAGACGCGGAAAGGCGATGTTGCGGGTACCGACCATGAGCGGCACCAGATAGACGGCGAACGCCTCGCCGACCGGCACCCCGAACAGGAACATCATCGTTGTGCCATGCATGGTGAAAAGCTGGTTGTAGAGCTCGGCGTCGACGAGGTGGCTGGCCGGCCGTGCGAGCTGCAGCCGCATGATGATCGCCATGATGCCGCCGGCCAACAGGAAGACGAAGGCGGTGACGGCATAGCGGATGCCGATGATCTTGTGATCGACTGTCGAAAGAATGCCTATCAGGCCACGCGCCGTGCCCCAGGTCTTGCTCAGTCTTGCGCGCAGCTCCTTGTCACCCAGATCGGTGTCACGGGTTTCGTGGCGTTCTTCGACCGCCTGGCTCATCGCGAATGCTCCGAAAGGGCGGGGGATGGAGACGATGCAGCGGAAGCAAAGACATTTTGTTGCTGCGTAAGATGAGCCGTCGGCCTTGCCGGCGCGGCCTGTTTTGCGCGCCAGCGTTCGAATTCGCTCGGCTCCAGTGCCACCACGAAGATCGCCATATGCGCATGCTGTTGGCCGCAGAATTCGGCACATTGGCCGCGGTACACGCCGGGCTTATCCGCTTGGATGCGGAGTTCATTGCTTTTGCCTGGAATGAGATCGAGCTTGCCGGCAAGGCTCGGTATCCAGAACGAGTGGATCACGTCACCCGTGGTGAGCTTGATGTCGACCGCGCTGCCTACCGGAATGCGAATCTCGTTTGCCGTCTCGAAACCATTCTTTCCTTCGTAGCGGACCTGCCACCACCATTGGTGCCCTATGACCGATATAGTTACGGCCGCCCCGGCCCCATCCCCGAAAACCGCCCTTTGTCCGTCGAAGCTGAGCGCGGTCAGGCCCGAAAGAATGATGACGGTCGATGACAGCATCGCAACAAAGGCGATAAGCATCGGCCGTCTGACGGCTGGATGCGCTTGCGCCGGTTCGCCGCGACTGTCTCGCCGGCGTGTCAGCGCGAAGAACAACCCGGCCATGGTGACCAGCCAGACAAGTCCGAGCACGGCCGTGAATACCCAGAACAGAACAGCCAGAGCATCAGCCTGCTCGCCGTGTGGATCGAGGGCCGACTGCACACCCGTGCAGCCAGAGGCGAGAGCGGATCCGCTTGCGACAGCCGCGAGGCCGGCCAACACCCGCCAATTGGGGGCTCTTCGAAACAGAGGAAACAGAGCATCCGGAACTCGCCGGTCCCGTTCCGTGTTGAGGGCTTCGTAGAGTGCCGAAGAGGCTGAGCCGTGAGTCTGAAACGCGATACCAGGATTTTCCGCGAACACGGGTTCTACGTTGCGACACTCCTCGCCTTCTGCCTGATCGGGGGCGTTCTTCTGTTCTGCGGCATCTACGCGCCATAGCTGCGACAGGAGGCCGGGACAGGCTGCAGTCCCGAAATTCCATGTCTCGTGAGGCCGCCGGAAATGCATTCAGCCTGGTTCACCCGCAAAGGATGCTTCAGCCGGCTGTCTGCTCAGGCCGTCTGTGCGGAGTTGGAACTGGCAGGATGGGATAAAGTTCCTTGAACCGATTTCGAGGCGCCTTGTACAGCAGGCGCATTGTGCTCACCGAGGAACTTCAGCACGTCTGGAAAAATAGGCCGATACCGCTTGTATATCGTCGTCCGTGAGGCGTTGGGCTGCGGTAGCCATGATATGCCAGAACGGCGTGCCGCCTCGGTCCTCGGACCGGAACAGCTTCAGCTGCCGCTCCAGGTAAGCGGCATGCTGACCGTTAAGGCGTGGATAAACCGGATTTTTGTCGGAGCCGAGATGGCAGCCGGAACAGGCAGGCACGTTCCGCTCCGGAATTCCGGCCTCAGCGATTTGCTGTCCCTTGTTGATCACCTCCGCCGAAACTTGATCGTGGTCCGCTGATACTGGCGGCTGCGCCGCGAAATACCGGGCAAGCGCAGCCAGATCAGCGGGGTCGACGCCAGTCACCGGCAGAGCCATGAAGCCGCTCGTGCGATCGCCTTTGGCATAGGCCTGAAGGCTAGCGAGCAGGTAAGCTTCCTTCTGCCCGGCCAGCGCGGGCACGGCGCCACCTCTGCCATCGCCGTCGCCCCCGTGGCAGCGCATGCAGTCGGAGAGAACATCCGGGGTGGCGGGTTGCTGATCGCTGCTGGTAGTTGCACCGCTGCCATTGAAGGCAAGTGCTCGAAATTCATTCGGATCGAGTTTTGGGAGTTCCCGCAGGAAAGCAACCATTGCCCAGACCTCGTCATCGCGGTCGCGGGCCGGCCAGGCGGGCATGCCGGTGAACCGTATTCCATGCCTGACGATCCGAAAGAGCTGGGCGTCGGTCCAATCTCCGACCGTGAGCGCGAGATCCGGCGGTTGCGGAAGCATCCGCAGCACCGCCGGCGAGCGGAGTTCGCCAGGCGCGCCGTGGCAGATCGCGCAGCCTCGCGCAAAATGTCCGGCTGCCGCCGGAAGCCCCCGCCGGTCGAGCGTTTTCGGCGCGTCCACGGCCAATGCATAAGTGCGTACAGCCGAGCGCATGGCGAGCTGAAGGAACCAGGCCGTCACCTTCCAATGGCCGCTGCTGGCGCCGACGTTGAAAAAGCCGATCCATGCCCCAAGCAACAAGACGACAGGCAAACCGATGGCGCCGAATACGACATATTTCAGGCGGATCATTGTCGGCTGGTTTGCCACGTGAACGGCATCTTTTTCGGCAGTAGCGTTGGAGGACGTTGTCCCGGATTCGGTATGAGAACCAGGCATCACTGCAAGGCTTTCAAATATCGCGCGATCGTCTCTATTTCGGTTTGCGGCAGCATGTCGAACGCCGGCATTTTCACGCCTGGCTTCAACAGATCAGGGCGAGCGACGAAACGTGCAAAGGCTTCCTCGGTGTTCGGCAGGACCCCTGCACCGATCGCTGTTCGCGATCCGACATGGGAAAGGTCCGGACCAATCGTCCCGCGGGCCTCGGTGCCTCTTATGGTATGGCATGCACCGCAACCGTTGCTAAGGAACAGCGACAGCCCGCTGCCCGGCGGGTCTTGGGATGCGGTTGGGTTCGAGGATTGCGGCGCAGCCGGAGTCGCTCGATCGATCGCAGGTTTGACGACCTTCGCTTGTTGATGCCCGAGTTCCTCGGCTGCGACCCAGCTGCTGCCATAGGCAAGAAACCAAAATGCGCAGCCTACCAGAAAGCCGGCGTTTGCTGACATGACAACCGCTCCCGCGCTTTAACTTTGCAGGATGGGCGAGGTTCCATTCCCGCAG
The DNA here is from genome assembly GCF_037179585.1 of Mesorhizobium argentiipisi (SeqCode). Classification (NCBI taxonomy): domain Bacteria; kingdom Pseudomonadati; phylum Pseudomonadota; class Alphaproteobacteria; order Hyphomicrobiales; family Phyllobacteriaceae; genus Mesorhizobium; species Mesorhizobium argentiipisi (SeqCode). The sequence goes on along the minus strand of NZ_JAPYKO010000021.1, from coordinate 101,931 downwards.
GCGCCCCTTTCTCGGTTCGGCAGCGACGCGCCGTCGTAAGCGCTGACCAGCGATCCGCAATTTTTCCGCCGGCAAGGAACATTCCTGGCCGGTCCCAGTTCGGCGGCAAGGAATATACCCCCAACAGCAGAGGCGGCGGTTTCGTGACATCGAAAAAGGTTCGCATCGGCATCGTCGGTGTCGGCAATTGCGCATCCTCCCTCGTGCAAGGCCTTACCTACTATCGCCAGGCAGAAAGCAACGAGCCGATCCCCGGACTGATGCATGCCGATCTCGGCGGCTACCACGTCGACGACGTCGAAGTCGTCTGCGCCTTCGATGTCGCGAAGGACAAGGTTGGGCGCGATGTGGCCGAGGCGATCTACAGCGCGCCCAACAACACCTTCCGCTTTGCCGATGTGGCGCCGATCGGCGTGCGCGTGCACCGCGGACCGACCCTGGACGGCATCGGCAAATACCTGCGCGATATCGTCGAGGAAGCAGACGAACCGGTCGCCGACGTGACCGCGAGGCTTCGGGAAAGCGGAGCCGAGGTGCTGGTGTCCTATCTGCCGGTCGGCTCGGAAGCGGCCACCCGCTTCTATGCCGAATGCGCGCTGGCAGCCGGCTGCGCCTTCGTCAACTGCATACCGGTCTTCATTGCTTCGCGGCCGGAATGGCGCCGGCGCTTCGAGGAGCGTGGCCTGCCCCTTGTCGGCGACGACATCAAGAGCCAGGTCGGCGCGACCATCGTCCATCGGCTGCTCGCCAATCTCTTCCGCGAGCGCGGAGTGCGCATCGACCGCACTTACCAGCTCAATTTCGGCGGCAACACCGACTTCCTCAACATGCTGGAGCGGGAGCGGCTGGAATCCAAGAAAATCTCCAAGACGCAGTCCGTCACCAGCCAGATCGATATTCCGCTCGAGCCAGGCAACATCCATGTCGGACCCAGCGACCACGTGCCTTGGCTCACCGATCGCAAATGGGCCTATATCCGCGTCGAAGGCACGACTTTCGGAGGCGTGCCGCTAAATGCCGAGCTCAAGCTGGAAGTCTGGGATTCGCCGAATTCCGCCGGCGTGGTGATCGACGCCGTGCGCTGCGCCAAGCTGGCCCTCGATCGCGGCATTGCCGGCGCGCTCACGGGGCCTTGCAGCTACTTCATGAAGTCGCCGCCGGAGCAGTTTACCGATGCCGAGGCCCGCCTGCGCACGCTCGCCTTCATCGCCGGCAGGGACGAGCCGATGCTCGACGCAGCCGAATGACCACCACTTTCTTCCTCGTCCGGCATGCCGCACATGACAATGTCGACCGCTGTTTGGCCGGCCGTCTGGAGGATATGGACCTCGGCCGCGCCGGCCAGGTGCAGGCGCTGCAGCTTGCGCGGCGCATGGCGAAGGAGCCTCTTGCCGCGATCTTCAGCAGTCCGCGCAAGCGCACCTTGGAAACAGCGAAGCCGATCGCCATTGCCTGCAACGTCGAGCAGATCGCGATCTGCCAGGAATTGGACGAGATCGACTATGGCGCGTGGTCCGGCAAGACGTTTGAAGAGCTGAATGGCGATGCCGCCTGGCGAATATGGAATGACCAGCGCCAGAGCGCACGCACGCCGGGCGGCGAGACCATGCAGGACACGCAGCACCGGGTTATCGGCTTGATGGATGCGCTGCGCCGGCAAACTCCCAACCAGTATGTTGCGCTGATCAGCCACGCGGATGTCATCAAGGCCGCCGTGTGCAAGGTCCTCGGCCTTCAGCTGGGCGATTGCTTCCGCTTCGACGTCGAACCCGCATCGATCACCACCATCGTTCATGGCGACTGGGGTTCGAAGCTCATTCGCCTGAATGAAGTCGCTTGACGGAGCAGCCCGATGCGGATGGCGATCTTCGGCCTCACTGTCACCTCCTCATGGGGAAACGGGCATGCCACGCTCTGGCGCGGGTTGATACGCGCATTGGCGCCGCTCGGCTGGCGCATCAGTTTCTTCGAACGCGACACGCCCTACTACGCCGGTGCAAGGGATCTCGATCACCTCGATGGTGGCGACATCGTGCTCTACACGTCTTGGGACGACATCGCGCAGGCCGCGGCCAACGTGGTCCGGGAAGCTGACGTTGTGATCGTTACGTCCTACTGCCCGGATGCGGTTGAAGCCTCGCACCTGGCGCAAGAGTCCTGTCGCGGGTTGAAGGTGTTTTACGATCTCGACACCGCGGTGACGCTGGCACGTATCGAACGAGGCGATCCGCCATCCTATTTCGGCCCGGAAGGCCTTCGCGATTTCGGCCTGGTGCTGAGCTACACCGGCGGCCCGGCGCTCGATGCGCTAAAGACCACGCTGGGCGCGCGCCTGGTCCTACCGCTCTATGGTCATGTCGACCCCGACCGCCATCGGCCGGCGCAGCCCAGGCCCGAATTCGCCGGCGATCTGTCCTATCTCGGTACCTATGCCCAAGATCGCCAGCCGAGCGTCGAGAAATTGCTGGTCGCGCCAGCTCTGCGGATGCCGGATCGCCGCTTCGTCATCGGCGGGGCGCAATATCCTCAGGATTTTCCGTGGAGCGACAACATCTTCTTTGTCAGGCATCTGCCGCCTGCCGACCATCCGGCCTTCTTCTGCTCGTCACGCCTGACCCTGAACGTCACCCGCGAAGCGATGGCGCGCAAGGGCTGGTGTCCGTCGGGCCGATTGTTCGAAGCGGCGGCCTGCGGCGCGGCGATCATTTCCGACGACTGGCCGGGCCTCGACAGCTTCTTCGAGCCTGGCAAAGAAATCCTGCTTGCACATTCTACCGAGGACGTGGTCGCCGCGCTCGGTTTGCCGGATACGGAGCTCGAAACGCTGCGCGGCCGGGCCCGCGAGCGCGTCCTCGATGAACACACATCGACGCGGCGTGCCGCGGAACTAGATCGGATCCTGAAGGAGGCCGCTCGGGCGCAAGCAAGCGAAGCCATGGAGGAAGCCGTCTGATGCTGGGCATCGTACCTGCTGCCGGGCGGGGCAGTCGCATTCAACCGCTTGGCTTTTCCAAGGAACTGCTGCCCGTAGGCAGCCGAATGGACGGGCACACCGAACGGCCCTGCGCTGTCAGCGAATATCTGGTGCGCAGGATGGTGCGCAACGGGGTCGACAGGATCTGCTTCGTCATCGGTTCGGGTAAATCGGATATCCTCGAATATTATGCTGCCGGCTATGACAGAGCTGCCGCAATTTTCGTGGCGCAGCCCTCTCCGGTCGGCCTTTGCGACGCGATCTTCCGCGCCGAACCGCTCGTCGGGTCGGAAGAGACGGTGCTGATCGGGCTCCCGGATACGATCTGGTTTCCCGAGGACGGCTTTTGCCGTCTTGCGGACGACCGGCTGTCGTTCCTGCTGTTCCCTGTAGACCGCCCCGAGCTTTTTGACGCCGTGCTCGTCGATCAGGATAGCCGGGTCGAGCAAATCCAGGTCAAGCAGCGGAACGCGGCCACGGAGTGGGTCTGGGGTGCATTCAAAATGCCGGGCAGTATCTTTCACCGGCTCGCGGCTCTCTGGCGCGAGCGGGACGGTCGCGACGAGTATTTCGGCACGCTGGTCAATGCCTATCTGGCCGCCGGTGGCGAAGCCTGGGGCGTCAAGGCGGGGACCGCCTATGTCGATGTCGGGACGTTCAACGGCTATCGCACGGCGCTTCGATTGCTTGAAAACAACGATATAGCGGAAGAAGGCACGCCAATAACCGTGCCTTCAGGCCGCTCGCCGGTACCGACCTTGCCCGGCGAAGGAGGCTGACGCATGCTGCATTCCGACGCGGAAATCCGCCGCCGCATCGACGCGCTGGGGCCATGGTTTCACAACATGGAACTGGCCGGCGTGCAGACCGCTCCCGATCATTTCCTCGGCAACTATCCCCTGATCAAGTGGCGCAAATTCGCGCACGCGATTCCTGCCGATCTCTCGGGCAAGTCCGTGCTCGACATCGGCTGCAACGCCGGCTTCTATTCGATCGAAATGAAGCGGCGGGGCGCCGACCGGGTGCTCGGCATAGACTTCGACGCGGGTTATCTATCACAGGCGCGCTTCGCCGCCGAAGTCGCCGATTGCGACATCGAGTTCCGCGAACTGTCGGTCTATGACGTCGGCGCGCTTGGCGAGACTTTCGACATCGTGCTCTTCATGGGAGTGCTCTATCACCTGCGGCATCCGTTGCTGGCGCTGGACCTGATCCGCGAGCACGTCGCGCGGGACGTGATGATTTTCCAATCGATGCAACGCGGGAGCAGCGAGGTCTTCGCGCTCGAACAGAATTACGATTTCTGGACGCACGACCTGTTCGATCGGCCCGAATTCCCGAAGCTGCATTTCATCGAGCACCGCTATGCGGACGACCCGACCAACTGGTGGATCCCGAACCGCGGCTGCATCGAGGCGATGCTGCGCAGCGCCGGTTTCGAGATCCTGATTCACCCGGAGGACGAGGTTTATTTCTGCCGCGCGGCTGGTGAGCCGGCCGGCGAAGGCGCGGTCTACCCTGTGAAAGGACGAAATGATGATTGAAGCCGCCATGATCTGGAACGAGCCCAACAACAAGTCGCATTGGGACCCTGAGCTCGATCCGGACTGGAGCCGCTTCGCCAGCATGGCGATCCTGGCGGCCGACGCCATCGGCCTCGAAAATCCGGCAATCACCAGAATTCTCGGCGGCATTTCGCCGATCGATGCCGGGTTCATGTCGCTGATGAAGGGGTATGGCGTGCTCGATCACGTCGATGCCGTCGCCGTGCACGGCTTCCCGCTCGACTGGAACCTTTGGCAGATCCACGAGTGGCCGCAAAAGCTCGGCGAGATCGCCGAAGTCACCGATCTGCCGATCTGGATCAGCGAGGCCGGCGTGTCGAGTTTCGGCGCCGAGGAGGTCCAGCTCTGGGGTCTGCGCCGGACCGCGGAGTTGTTGCTGGGCAATGCGCCCCGCGTGCAATGGTACAGCCTCTACGATCTGCCGCATGCGTGGGGCGCCACGACGCGGCATCGCGAGGTGGAAGGCTCATCATACTACCGCCATTTCTACATGGGTCTGCTGCGTGAGGATGGCACGCCCAAGCCGGCGCTCGAAGAATTCGCGCGCCATACGCCGGATATGGGGCTGGTCCAGTGGTTCCACTTTGAGGACCACCGGCTGGACGATGCCGTCGCCTGGATGAAGCGTCTGGGCGTCACCAATCTGCGCACGGGCCTCTCCTGGGCCGACAGCTTCAGGCCGAATGCCCTCGACTGGTTCGACCGCCAGATGGAAGCGCTCGCCGACTTCGACGTCACCGTCACCTTCTGCTTCACGCCAGAACATCGCGGCCTGCAGCCGCATCACACCAGCCCGCCACAGGCGCCCGAGGAATTCGCCGAATTCTGCCAAGCCATGGTCCGCCGCTACGCCCCGGGCGCGCGCAACGCCGAGATGCCGGTGCGGCGCGCCTCGGCCGCGTGAGATCATCATGTCATCCGCCGATCGGTCGTCCCATGCGCCGGCTGAATTCGCCGATCGACCATGATGCTCACCGTGCTCAACGTCGCCTACCCGCTTGCGCCCGTCGGCCTCGATGCGGTCGGCGGCGCCGAGCAGGTGCTGTCCGCTTTGGATCGCGCACTGGTGCGGCAGGGCCATCGTTCCATCGTGGTCGCCTGCCATGGTTCCAGCGCAGCCGGTACCCTCGTTGAGACGCCTGCCGAAACAGGCCCGCTCGACGAGGCGGCCAAGGCCCGTGCCCAGCAAGCGCATCGCGCGGCGATCGCTGCCGCTCGGGCGCGCTGGCCGATCGACGTCGTTCACCTGCACGGTATCGATTTCGGCGCCTACCTGCCTGACGACGGCCCAACGCTGGTGACGCTGCACCTGCCGCTCGCCTGGTATCCGTCCGAAGTCCTGAGGTCGGCACGTGAGGACCTGTGGCTGCACGCGGTGTCGGAGGTACAGCAAAAGACCGCGCCGGCTGGGTCGAGGCTGATCGCGCCCATTCCAAACGGCGTCGACGTCGATGCGCTCTGTGGGCCGCGGTCGCGTCGCGATTTCGCGCTCGTGCTGAGCCGCGTTTGCCCGGAAAAGGGCATCCACCTGGCGATCGAAGCCGCCAGGCGCGCCTCCGTTCCACTTGCGATCGGCGGCCAGATTTACCCCTATGAGACACATGTCCAGTATTTTGTCGACGAGGTAGCACCGCGCCTCGACAGGCGGCGGCGCTTCCTGGGACCGCTGGGTTTTTCCGCCAAGCGGCGGCTTCTCAACGCCGCCCGTTGTCTGGTCGTTCCGAGCCTTGCCGCGGAAACGAGCTCGCTGGTTGCCATGGAGGCCCTCGCCTGCGGCACGCCCGTCGTCGCCTTTCCGAATGGCGCCCTGCCCGATGTGGTCGAACACGGCAAGACGGGGTTTCTCGTCAATGACATCGATGAGATGGCGAAAGCGATCCTTGCCTGCGCCAACCTCGACAGCGAGACATGCCGGGCCGAGGCGCGGCGCCGCTTTTCGCTCGATCGCATGGTTTCGGCCTATATGGATGCCTATCAGGCGCTGGCAAAGCTCGGCGCTTCCCGCGCGGGGCTGAGGGCGGCTCAATGAGCGGTCTGCATGCCGGTGTCATCCGAGACCAAGCCGCGTTCGATGACCTCGAGCCGGGTTGGTGGCTGCTCTGGTCGCAAAGCGTCACCGCTACGCCTTTCCAGTCGCCCGCCTGGCTGGTGCCGTGGTGGCGGACATTCTCGCCGGGGGATCTCGCCATGATCGTTGTGTGGAGCGGACATGATCTTGTCGGCCTGGCGCCCCTCTATCTTGAACCGCATGTTTCTGGCCGGCGACTGCTGCCGGTCGGGATCTCGCTGAGCGATTACCTCGATATTCTATGCGCCCCCGACCAGGAAGCAGCGGTAACCGCCGCCATCGCCGACGCAGCGCTCTCACTGGAATGGTCGCAATGGATCCTGCCGGATCTGCCGGCTGGGGCTACCTCCCTTCGCCTTGGGCTGACGAACGTCGAGGAGACCCGAACTTCGAACCATGCCGCTTGTCCAGTGCTCTCACTTCATGGCGATGACGTGCTTGCAAGCTCGGTACCTGCCCGGCGACGGCGGCAGTTGCGCCGCGCCGAGAGAGCCGCGCAACGGCGAGGGCGTGTCGCCATCGGGCGATATGAGGCCGATCCGAAGGTATTCATCGATCAGTTGGTCCGACTGCACAGCGCCCGTTGGGCCGGACAGGGTGTACTCACCGACAGCGCGCAGGAATTCCATAGGAGGGCCTTGCCTCGCCTGACCGCAAAGGGCCTGGCCCGATGCTGGCTGGTCGAGATCGGCGGCACTGTCGCGGGCGCCTATTACGGGTTCCATCACCGTGATCGCGCCTATGCCTATCTCGGAGGTTTCGACCCGGCCTATGCCGAGGAGAGTCCCGGCGCAATTCTGATCGGCAGGGCCATTGCCGAAGCCGCTCGGGAGGGAGCACGGGAATTCGATTTTCTGCGCGGCCGGGAAAGCTACAAATACAGCTGGGGAGCCGTTGACCGGTGGACGGAGCAAAGGGTCTGGACCCGGAACGCGCCGCCGTCATGACCATAGCGGAAACAGAGAGGACGATTGCGCGGCGCGTTCTCGAGACTTGCATGGCGAACGATCTTCCCGCCGAAGTCGCGATTGCCAGATTGGCCCTTTACCTGACGGACATCAAGGCGGCGGAGCTGGCCGATATCGCGCTGGACATGCGTTCAGATACTCTGCACCGGCGCGGCTGGCTCGAGCAGGTGGCCATGCTCCTTTCCCACAAGACGGTTATCTTCGACGATCTCCGGACCACGGCAGCTTCGGTGCGTCATGACCGCTCGGATGATGAGACGCGCGAGATGATTGTCGCCCGGCTGGCAAGCGGCTTTGACCAGGCGGCCGCCATCTCTCCGGCCGCCAGCGTGCAACTCTCGTCGCTTGGCGATGAGCAGATGCTTTCGGCTACAACGGCCGAGATCGCTTCGTGGCTGGAACAACAGGACTTCACCGGCGCAGACAAGACGATATTGGATATAGGCTGTGGGATCGGCCGCTTCGAACGCGCGCTCCATGCGAGGGTAAAGTCTATTGTCGGCATCGATATCTCGTCCAGGATGCTCGCGATCGCGCGCCAACGGTGCGCCGGGCTTGGCAATGTGGAGTTCCAGCAGACCTCAGGCCTCGACCTCGGCGAATTCGCCATCGCCGGTTTCGATGGTGTGCTGGCCGTAGATTGTTTCCCCTATCTGGTGCTCGCCGGCATCGCCGAGCGGCACTTCAGCGAAATGGCGCGGGTGTTGCGGCCAACAGGAATGGCGGTGATTCTCAACTATTCATATCGCATGTCACCAGCCGTCGATTCTTCCGATGTCCGCCATCTCGCGCGCACATGCGGCATGGACGTCGTCATCGATGGCGAGATGCCTTTCCGTCACTGGGACGGCACCGTGTTTCTTGTTCGCCGTCGCGACGGAACATAAGCGAGAGAGCGAAGTTCGGACGCCAAACGCCTCTCGCAGTGACTGGGACGCCGAGGAGAAGAAGATGGCATCCGGCAGCAAGAAACACATGGGACGCGGCAGCCAGGGCAAAGGTTCCGGGACCGGAGCGAAGACCGAGCTTCCGAATGACATGGTTGGCGAAAACGACGTCCTGTCGAACCGGGATAAGAAGCAACACACGAAAGAGCGCGGCCTCGACGGCAATCGCATCAAGTCCGATCAATATCAGGACAACGCGGCAAGCCGGCTCCCCAAAGATTGAGCTCGCGCCGGCTCTCATCTTCTAGGACTCGGTGAGCGCGCAAAGGGAATCAGCTAAGGTTTCGCTCTGCCCACAGCCTGTGCGGAGCCGAAGCCGATCGGTGGCTGGAGCCGCCTTGCAAACTCCAGCTGTCTGTGGTCTCAGGTGAATTTAAGGGACCCTGTTTGCTAAGAGAATACCATGACTCGTCCGAGCCAGCGCGATTTCACTCACAACGCAAGCGTGGACCAAGAGATTGCGTCATTGTTGGCTGCTATCGAACAGGAAAAAGTTCCGGATCGCCTGACCGAACTCGCGATTGCGTTGCAGAATGCGCTGCTCCAAAAGCGTCGATGTGAAACCAGCAACTGACGCAAACGATCGTCAAATCTTATCCGCCGCGTGCTGATCCTCGCAGAGATGGTCATATCTTTCGACCAGCGTTTGCGATGAACTTTCATCGAGGAATTCCACGACGCTTGCCCGCGCGCGGTTGAGACGGCTTTTCACGGTTCCAATCGCGCAGTCGCACATCTCAGCCGTTTCTTCGTAGCTGACGCCCAGCACACCGATCAGCATGAGTACTTCGCGCTGATGCTCCGGAAGCTTCTGAATGGCCCGGTAGACCTCCTTGCTCCGGATGGACCATTCCTGGGAGGCTTCCGAAATCGGTCGGCTGGAGGCGCAGTCGAGCAATCCGGGAGCTTCCCTGGCGGCCGCCTTGATCCGAGTATAGTGCGTATTGCGCATGATGGTGAACAGCCAGGATTTCAAGCGCGTCCCGGGCTCGAACTTGTCCAAATTCGCAAGCCCCTTGACGAGAGTTTCCTGCACCAAGTCGTCGGCATCCTCAGGCACACGGCAAAAGGTACGCGCAAAAGCGCGCAAGGCAGGGATCAGGTCGACGACGGAGATTTCCCCCAGTGCGCAATCCGGCACGGCATGACCATTGGGTAACACGGTTCGAACCCCAGCAAAGACAGACGAATCTTGATTAGAGACAATGCGTGACAAAGATGATCGTTCCTATCCGAAACGAACTTGCTCGAATGCCCTTTGGCCAACGGCTTGACAGCCGCGTTCGAGTTAGAGGAACCAGCTCGCCACCAGGCCGGCCGAGGCCGCAAAGATTGGGATGGTCGTGACGGCGCCGAGGATGTTCGTGCTGCGGCTGTTGACCCTGTCGCCCATGATCCTGTGATCGTTGGTCATCAGAAGAACCAGCAGCAGAAGCGGAGGCGTGGAAAAGCCTTGCACGATGCCTGCCCAGACCAGCGCTCGCATTGGATTGAAACCAAGAAAGTTGAGCCCAACCGCAACCAGCGTGGTTCATGCCGTGCTTCCAGCCCATTGCCTGCGCTAGATCGAAAGCGGCCCCGGTCGTCATGATCGGAACGGCCAGAAAGCCGACCCCGATCACGCCGGCGGCGAAGAGTATGCCTGCCGCATCGCCGGCCAGCGGTCTCAACGCTTCGGCCGCTTGGGCCGCCGTTTCGATCTGGGTTTGGCCGGCTTTGTGAAGCGTCGAGCCGGTCGAAAGAATGATGAAGTACATGATCAGGTTGGAAAAGGTCATGCCGACCAGAATATCCCGGCGTGAGCGGCGCAACTCTTCCGTTGTCGCTCCCTTGCGTTTTTCAAGCGTGGTTCGGCCGGCCGCGATCTCCTTCCACCTCCCGATTGGATTGCCAGGTGTAAAGGTAGGCCGAAAGCGTTGTTCCTATGATCGCAACGAGGATCGACAAATACTCACGGTTGAAATGCACCTTGGGCAAGAAGGTACCGCTTAGCACCGGCATCAGTTCGGGCTTGGCGAGGAAAGCGGAGACAACATAGGCGAGCAGCGCCAACGCCAGCACTCGGAATAGTTTCCTGAGAAGATCGTAAGAACCGAAGACCTGAAGAACGAACATGAACGTCGCAACCACAGCGACTATCAGCGGAATCGGCAACGGCAAGAAGAGGTTGACCGCAGCCGCCATGGCGCCGAGATCCGCGGCAGCCTCGATCGTGTTGCCGATCAGAACTCCAACCAGAACTGACCATAGCAGCCACCGGGGATAGAAATCCGCAATGACCTGGAACAGTCCCCGCCCCGATACCTGGCCGAGTTTCGACGAGAGGTACACGACCGTGTACATCATCGGCAGTGTCACGGGTGCGGTCCAAAGCAGGTCCGGCCCGAACCTTGCCCCCGCACTGGCATATGTCCCGATCGCGGAGCAATCGTCGTCGGCCGCACCGGCGATCAAGGCTAAACCAGCGGCTCTCCCGATCCCTTTGCGCGTCGGCCTGTCTGCCCCTTTGTTGGCTTGTTCGGTCATCGCCTGCGCTCAACGTCGTCGGAAAGGATCGGCCGAACGTGCGTAGTGGATGCCGCCTTTGCTTCCTTGGGCCGAACTGCCGCATCGGCTCTTTTGTTCCGGCCTGGTAGTTGAGCCTCTGACCTCTGCGTGGCTTCCAAGGGGGAAATTCCGATAGCTCTTGGGCATGTGTGGAGGACGACATACCGTGCCGGCCCGGCCTGCCTGTCGTTACCTCTTTTCGGCGCGGCTTCCGCTTCTCACCGAGTAGGTGCGCATAATTTCGGCGCCGAAAAGAAAGATCTGGACCGAGTAAACTCAAGCAGCGCGACCTCAGCGCGCTAGCGGCGCCATAGGGATCGCGACCGAACTGCTACCGATTTGCCAGCCGATCAGCGACTTTCCGATGCAACCGGGTGGCGGCAATTTCGTTATGGCGGTCTCGATCCATGTGGTGGCGCCCATGAAATCTTTTCAGATGAACTCATTCCTTCTCGCCCTCGCGTCGGCGGCCTCGATAGCGCCCTTTGTCGGCTCGCCTGGCGCGCGAGCGAGTGGTTAGGCTGGTGACTAAACATGAGCAGATTTTTGCCGCTCACCATCCGCTTCGTCCACGGCGGCACGATGGTGGTCTCCTCGATCGCGGACGCCAGGAAAGCTCTTGATGGAACCTGGAAGAACAAGGATGCGGCGACCTATGTAAAGGCGGTGCGCCTGGTGGAAGACGCGGCCAATGGGATTTGCCGTCCGGCTATCGCCTTCGCGGCCTTTAAGAAGGCAGCCGCCGAGCAAGGGCTGCTGGACCCTGTCGGGCCAAGTGCCGCGCTCAGCATGTTCGACCAGCTCTGGTCACGCGACCGTAAGGGACCGCCGAGATGACGCAGGCCCCCGGCGGTGCTGTTGTCGAATATGAAGGTCACAAAATATCTCACCGGGAACATCGTTTGATCCTGTTGGTTTTGGATCAGCAACTCAACCGAAGGAGACGTCGATGGTGAAGAAAAGTTCGTCCGGCAAGGCGAACGGCCTGGAAAGCCTGTTCGTGGATGGTCTGAAAGACCTCTACTACGCGGAAAAGAAAATTCTGAAGACACTGCCGAAGATGGCCAAGGCGGCGCAGGCAGAAGACGTGAGCGCGGCTTTCGAAAAGCATCGCACCGAGACGGAAGGCCAGGTCGACCGGCTCGAGCAGGTTTTCGAAATGCTCGGCAAGCCGGCACGGGGCAAGACCTGCCCAGCGATTGACGGCATCATCGAAGAGGGTTCGGAAGTCCTCGAGGAATACAAGGACGAGCCGGCGCTCGACGCAGGCCTTGTGGCGGCCGCCCAGGCGGTCGAGCACTATGAAATAGCGCGCTACGGCACGCTGATCGCCTGGGCGGAGCAACTGGGGCTGAAAGACGCCCTCCCCTTGCTGCGCGAGACCCTCAAGGAAGAATCCGCCACCGACGAGGCACTTACCAGACTCGGGGAAAGCGGTGCGAACGAGCGGGCCCTGCAGGCCGCGTAAGGCGCCTGGTGTAAGCTCGTTGCATTGCCAAAGGCCAAGTTTGGCGATGCGGCCCCGGTCTGAGACCGGGGCCACGGTCTTTGGTGACTAACCGCCAGGAGCGTGCAAAGGCGGGGACAGCCTTGAGACCTTTCCGGTCGAAACATGGCGACCGCAGGAGTTCGCTTGGTTGATGTAACGGCCGTGGGCGGCCTGACGACAAAGTGCTCATCACCGAAAACGCAATCACCCGTCGAGACCGAGAATCTTTCTAGCCGGGGCAAGTTGCGCAAGGACTGCTGCGACAAAATTATCGAGAAGGACAGAACGCCGATTGCTGCCGGGAGCCCCAGCTGGGGCAGCCGCGGAAGGCGGTCCTACTTGGAGCCTCGATTCTTGTTGTGGGACTTTCTTGATTTTTACCGCGAAGGATATTGCGATCGTCTGGATCAACCAGGTCAGGCGTATCGCCCCTGAGGTTCGACCCCTTCCGCCGTGCCTCGCGCTCCGCCGCCGATCGCTTCAGCTCCGCTTCGGCTTCGAATTCCTTAGGCGCGTTCTTCGCGTTCTCACGCTCCTCTATGACACGTATCTGCTGATCGTGGGTCTTGCGTCCAGTCATTGCTCGCTCCTGCCTTTTGACGGTATCGGCAGTTGGACTCGATCGTTCCGGCATAGGAGGAGTTTCCTTGGGCAAAATGCGATGGCGAGAATAGGCGGTCCAGCGGCCTGGGCGCCGGCAAGTCGGGGCTCATCTGGACATTGGCAGCGCGCGTGCGGTCGATGCAAAGCGTCTCGAATGACATCGGAAGGCTTCCGTCTCAACTGTCGCGCTGGTGGAGGGCGGCTGGGCTTGTCCGACAATTGCCAGGACCTTCGAAGCCGGAAAGCTCGTCATCCGAGCAGAGCAGCCGCGGGTGCGCCGGATCGGTAATGTCGAGCTTGTCCCAAGGTATGCGATAGACGCCTTGCCGGCGACGCAGTCCGAAGAAATCGAGCAATGCGGTGCCGACGGTCGATGCGGACAGACGTTCCAATGCGGCGAAGATGCCGACATGAAATTCGGTTACGACAAGATCGTCGCCATCCTGCTCGGCGATGATCTCCTCGATATAGCCGATGGTCTTGCCGCGCTCGGAGAACACGGGCCTGCCGGCAAGATGCTCGAGATTCACAGTCGCCATCCTCAGGCTCCCGGGATTCGGCCGACGACGTGATCGCGCAGCCAGTGCTGCCAGGCCAAGATTTTGGTCCTGCGCACGTCCATATCGAATTCGATGTCGACGCCGATGTCGCGCACCTTGTTCCACACGATCCGATGCGGCCTTGCCTGGCGCTTGCCGCTGAGCTTTGCCGCGAGCTGGGCGGTCCATCGCCCAGGCCGTGCGCCAAGCCGGCGCGCCAATGCGATCGAGCCAAGTTCGACGGCAACGAGCCTGGGCGGCTTCCCCAGCCTCAGCTCGGCGACCAGGCCATCAACCTTGCCGATCTTGACCTGCTCGCGATCGACGACCTGCTTGTCCAGTATATCGCGCAGCAGTTGCATCATGTGCCTCCGAATATCTGCAGGGGAATGGTCACAACCGCCAGCACGAAGCCGAGCGCGATGACGAAGATCACGGCCGCGTTGGAAATGACACCGTTGCGATGTTTGCCGACATAGCGGTCGTCGTTCAGCAGGAAAAGGAACGGCACGACCGTCAGCGGCAGGCTGGCCGCGGTCAGTGCCATCGAGAAGATGGTGAGCTTCAACGGGTCTAGACCGAGCGCTATCGGGACGGCGACGAGGAAGAGCGTCAATGTGTAGACGAGGCTGAATCCGGGATCGTCGCGCGGCTTCAGATCCTCACCCCATGTCCAGCCGAATCCCTGTGCGACGAGATAGGCCTGCTGCAAAGCCACTTCGAGAGCGGCTCCGAAACAGGCGATGCCTAGCGAAGCAACGAAAAGGACGAAGCCCCAGAAGCCGAAGATCGGGATCAGCATCAGCGGAAGCTGGTTATAGTCGTTCACTTCGGTAACGCCATGAGCACCGAGAACCAGCGCGGCCACGATCAGCACGGCGACCGAGATCGTCCCTCCGAAGCCCATGCCAAGGCCGGCAATCGCCCGATTGGTGCCGAGGTAACTCTTGTCCCATTGGTCCTCGATCGCGCCCGAGGAATAGAACATGAAAAGGTAAGGCGAGATCGATGCGCCGAGAATGCTGACGGCCATGAACCAGTATTTTGCCGTGTCGTGCTGCGGCAGGCTGGGCACGGCCCCGACCGCCACCTCTTTCCATTCGGGGCGGAGCATCACCGCCCCGACCACGAAGCAGAGCGTGACCAAGCCAAGCATCGATACCCCTTTCTCGATGAGGCCGAACGTGCCTTTCCACAGCAGCAGCCAGGCAAGGAAAGCGACCGGCAAGGCCCACCACTGGAAACCGATTCCTGTGGCAAGCTCGGCGGCAACGGCAACGCCGCCTATCTCAGCGGAAAGCACCAGGAAGTTGACCAGCAAGACCGCAAGCAGCGGCCAAATGAAAGCATGGAAGCCGAAACGTTCGCGAATGCCGTCGACGATGGTGTGATGGCTCACGGCGGCGAACCGGCCAGCCATCTCGACCAGGAAGGCTATGCAGACGGTGCCAAGTACAATCGCCCAGATGAGCTGGTAACCGAACAATGCACCGGCCTGCGCCGCCGTCGCCATCGACCCGACCTCCAGGAAACCACCCACGCTGGTCACGACACCGAGCGAAATTTCCAGAAGCTTCTTCATCGCTGTGGCGCGAAATAGTTTCGATAAGCGGTGGCGAGATCGCCTTGCGCGGCCCGAAGCTCCTGTTGCGCCTGACCGACCTGCGCATGCTGTTCGGCGTGGACCG
The DNA here is from genome assembly GCF_037179585.1 of Mesorhizobium argentiipisi (SeqCode). NCBI lineage: Bacteria > Pseudomonadati > Pseudomonadota > Alphaproteobacteria > Hyphomicrobiales > Phyllobacteriaceae > Mesorhizobium > Mesorhizobium argentiipisi (SeqCode). The sequence goes on along the minus strand of NZ_JAPYKO010000021.1, from coordinate 86,543 downwards.
CATCCTTGGCCCGCTTTGCCGCGTTCGACAGCCGGCTGGCAGCCGCTGCTAACGCATCTCGCTTTGCCGGGTCGGATGCAGCCGCCGATTCCACTTGCCGGCCGGCGTCGGCCAATGTCTCGGCGAAAGATTGCAAGGCAGAGGATGCGTAGTGGGACGGCGCGGCGCCGGAGGTCCAGGCATCGCTCACCAGCACTGCCGCCTGCGCCGTCGAGGCCGCAAGCTTCGATTGCTGATCGACCGTTTCAGATGAGGAGCAGGAGGCAAGCATCGGTGCAAGCACCTGCAGTAGCGCCAGTCTCCACCAGGCAATGCTGCTCAACGGCCTCCCTCGCTACTGCTGCAACATGAAGATAAGGCCGCGCCGATCGGAAGGTTCCGCATGGCGGACCAATTGGACAGCAGTGGCCGTTGGCCAGCTCTGCCAACCGGCCGATTACCAGTGGCTCAGCCTCGCGTCGCCGGCGGCCGAAAGAGCAGCGATCTTGTCGATCATGGCAAGCAGACCTGAGGGCCGTCCGCTGCACCATATGCCTGGCGTCGGGGGACGGTATCGATCAGTGATTTTACAAGGTTTGGGCAAGAAGATTGGACAGGCGCGCTACAGCGTGAGCGCTCTGGTCCATCTAAGGACGGCTTCCCTCACCGGAGGCCTATTCGAACGAGTAGGTAAATCCTTCCGGCGACGCACCCACGGTGACTTTTGCCATCTTCTTGCCCTCGAGCGAGCGGTTGAGCACGCCGCGGCTCAGCTCCGGCAGCAGCGTGTTGGTGAGGATGGCGTCGATCATGCGCCCGCCGGACTCGATCTCGGTGCAGCGCGCCTTGACCAGGTCCATCACACCGTCGCCGATCACCAGTTCGGCATCGTTGGTGGCCTTGAGGCGCTTGGCGATCTTGCCGAACTGGTGCCTGGCGATCGCCTCGATCATGGAATCCGACAACGGGTAGTAAGGTATCGTGACGACCCGGCCGAGGAAGGCCGCCGGGAAGACCTTCAGCAGCGGGGCGCGTAGCGCGGTGTCGAGATCGTCGATGCCGGTCCGCACCGCGCCGTTCTTCGTGCGATCCATGATGACGTCGGAACCGACATTCGAGGTGAGCAGGATCAGCGTATTCTTGAAGTCGATGCGGCGGCCTTCGCTGTCGTCCATCATGCCCTTGTCGAAGACCTGGAAGAAGATCTCGTGCACGTCGGGATGCGCCTTCTCGACCTCGTCGAGCAGGATCACCGAATAGGGTTTCCTGCGCACCGCCTCGGTTAGGATGCCGCCCTTGCCGTAGCCGACATAGCCGGGCGGCGCGCCCTTGAGCGTCGAGACGGTGTGCGCTTCCTGGAACTCCGACATGTTGATCGAGATCAGGTTCTGCTCGCCGCCATAGAGCGTCTCGGCAAGCGCCAGCGCGGTCTCGGTCTTGCCGACGCCGGAGGGGCCGCAAAGCAGGAACACGCCGACCGGCTTTTCCGGCGCGCCGAGGCCGGCGCGGCTGGTCTGCACGCGCTTGGCGATCATCTCCATCGCATGGTCCTGTCCGACGACGCGCTCGGACAGGGTCGCCGCGAGCTTGAGCGCCTTCTCGGTCTGGCTGGAGAGCATGCGGCCGGTCGGGATGCCGGTCCAGTCCTGCACCACGGCGGCAACCGCATTGCGGTCGACCGACGGCAGGATGAGCGGTGTCTCGCCTTGCGCCGCGGCAAGTTCGGCCATCAGTTCGCGCAGTCTCGCCAGGTTGGCAGCGGCTTCGTCTGCCGGCTCGGCGGACACCGCTTCGGCGTTCGCAGCCTTGGCTCCATTGGCTTTCGAGGCCTTGGCCTTCTTGGTCTCGTCAGCCTTGCCATCGCCAATCTTGCTTTCGGGAGCCTTTTGCTCGGGCGTCTTTTCCATGCCCTCCACACTCTCCGTCTCCGCGGCGGCCTCTTTGCCCGCCTCATCGAGCGGCACGCCCTCGCCGCGCAATTTTGCTCGCAGGTCGAGTATTTCGGCGACCAAAGCCTTTTCCCGGTCCCAGCGCGCCTGGGCAGCGGCCAAAGTCGTCTCGGTTTCCGCCAGCCCGCCATCGACGCGGGCCTGCCGGTCGGCCACATCGATGCCGATCGCGGCTTCGCGGCCGATGATGCCGCTCTCGACCTCGAGCGCCTGACGGCGGCGCAGGATGTCCTCGACTTCGGCCGGCGTGGCATGCTGCGAGACCGCGACGCGCGCGCAGGCGGTGTCGAGCAGGCTGACGGCCTTGTCCGGCAGTTGCCTGGCCGGGATATAGCGATGCGAAAGCGAGACCGCCGCCTCGATCGCCTCGTCCAGGATCTGCACCTTGTGGTGCTGCTCCAGGACCCCCGCGACGCCGCGCAGCATCAGCACGGCCACCGCTTCCGAGGGCTCGTCGATCTTGACCACCTGGAAGCGACGGGTGAGCGCCGGATCCTTCTCGATATGCTGTTTGTACTCGGCCCAGGTCGTGGCCGCGATGGTGCGAAGCTCGCCGCGCGCCAATGCCGGTTTCAAGAGATTGGCGGCATCGCCGGTTCCTGCCGCACCGCCGGCCCCGATCAGCGTATGCGCCTCGTCGATGAACAGGATGATCGGCACCTCTGAGGCCTGAACCTCGTCGATGACCGCCTTGAGCCGCTTCTCGAACTCGCCCTTGACGCTGGCACCCGCCTGCATCAGCCCGACATCGAGCATGCGCACGCTGACATTCTGCAACGTCGGCGGCACGTCGCCCTGGGCGATGCGCAGCGCAAAACCCTCCACCACCGCCGTCTTGCCGACGCCGGCCTCGCCGGTCAGGATCGGGTTGTTTTGCCGGCGTCGCATCAGGATGTCGACGATCTGCCTTATTTCCGGATCGCGGCCGACGACCGGATCGATCTTGCCGTCGCGGGCGCGCTGGGTGAGGTCGGTGGCGTATTTCGCCAAAGCCGAATCCCCGCCCGGACCGCGCTTCATCGGCGTCTCGGCGGCGGGCTCGGCGGGCGGTGAGCCGGCTTCGAGCGAGCCTTCGGTGACGTCGGCGAAACGGGAAACGACACCATCCGCGTCGATCTTGTCGAACTCGGCGCTGATCTTGGAGACAAGGCCTTCCAGCGCCGGCGTCTTCAGGCAGGCAAGCAGGATATGAGCGCTGCGCACCTCTTCGACGCCGAACTCCAGCGTCGCCAGGTTCCAACCCTCCTGGATGGCATGGAAGATGTGGTCGGAGAATTCCTCCACCGAGGTGGCGCCATAGGGCAGCTTATCGATGGCGCGGGTCATGTCGGCCGTCAGCCGGCTGACATCCAGTCCGGCGTCGGCGACGATCATCTGGACATCCGAGCGCTCGGACAGCACCAACTGCTGGATGAAATGGGCGAGCTCGACATAGGGATTGCCGCGCAGCTTGGCCGTGTCGGCCGCGGCCTTGAAGGCGCGCACCCCGGTGGCGTTGAGCTTGGCGACCAGTTCCTTACGCTTGAAGCTCTGCGATGACCGGCGCTGTTCCATCGAACCTGCTCCCGCACTCTGCCGACCCTACCCTGCCATATAAGCGGCTGCTTGACAAAGCCGTGCGGCGGATAAGGCGCCGGGCGGCACCGCCCGGTTACACAAGCCTTGCAAACTCGTGGCCAACAAACACGATTGCTGTCCGGGCTATGCGAGCCATTTCACATACCGGGTCCGGCAATCGCGCAATGGGTTTCGCCGAAGAGAACGGTCGCGTTTAGCTTCCGTTAGTTTTTGCGCAGATGCTCAATTGTCGTCGCATGAGGCCAGTGATAACGTCACGTCACATAGGGGTCTCAGGGCCGCTGGCTGGGGGTTGGTGTGATTGATCTCGCACTCTGGCTGAATCCTCTGAACGGTGAGAATCCGTCGGGAGAGGACTTGCGCAGCGACCCGGCCTTTCATGAGCTGGAACGCCTGACCGAGCCTCAGCTCAAGGTTGTTTACGACGGCAACGGCAAACCCACATCGCAATCCAGTCCGGTCGACTGGGCGGCGGTGCTCGAAAAGGCCGAAGAGTTGCGCTCCCGCGGCCGGGACCTGCGCCTGCTGGTCATTGTCGCGCGGGCTTTGGCCAACGAGGAAGGGCTGGCCGGCCTCGCCCAGGGTCTGACGCTCATCGCCAGGACCTTCGACCAGCATTGGGACACGATGCATCCTGCATTGCGGGCGAACGCGCCGCCGCGCGAGGCCGCCTTGCGCCGCATCAACGCGCTGCTCGACCTCCAGAACGCCCAGGAAGGCCTGCTGACCAACTTGCGCGGGGCCGTTTTCTTTTCGCCGCGCCAGGTCGGGCCTATCAGCGGGCGCGACCTGGAACAGGGTGCGCTCGACGAGCGCGTCATGCTGCAGGAAGCGGCCTCGGGGCTGAACGCTGCCGAAAAGGCGGCATTGGTAAGCGCACACAACCAGTTGCTGAACCGGGTGCGCGCCGGATGCGCGGCGCAAATCGATCAGACCGGCGAGGCGATGACGTCGCTGCTGGCCGACGCGCGGGCCGCGATCGCCGCCCTCGACGCGGTGGACGCCGCGCTCAATGCCCGCATCGAAGGCCATGGCGCCACTGTCCCGGAATTGAAGAAGTTCCTGCAGCGTTTGCTGACGACGCTGGAGCGGAATTCCGGTGCCGGCGCCACGGCGAACGGTGCCGCCAAGCCCGCTCCGCAGGCAGCGGCGGAACCAGCAATGCCCGCCCGCAACGGTCATGGAGCCGAGACGATGGCAAGTGTGGCAAGCGCCGTGGAGGCGAGCACCGGTCTGCCGGACCGGATCAACTCGCGCGACGAAGTCGTCAAATGCCTCGACCTCGTCGTCTCCTTCTACGACCGCACCGAGCCGTCCAGTCCCATCCCGCATCTCGCCCGGCGCGTGCGCCGGATGGTGCACATGGATTTCGTGGAACTGATGGAAGATCTCGCCCCGTCGGGGCTGAAGGAATTCCGGCTGCTTGCCGGTGTCCCCGATCCCAAGAAGCCGGCCCAGAAGGATGAAAGGTAGAAAAGCATGCCAGCAGAGAGCAAAGCGAAGGTCATCGAAAGAAACCGCGCGCCGCGCGTGCAGATCGCCTACGACGTCGAAACCTACGGCAGCCCGACAACGATCGAACTGCCATTCGTCATGGCCGTGATGGCCGATCTTGCCGGCGCGTCGCAGACCAAGGAAGCGTCGAAGTCGGTTCTCGACCGCAACTTCGTCGAAACCGACGCCAACCGCTTCCCCAAATTCATGGAAGCGATGGGGCCGCGCGTGAAGGCGCGGGTGAAGAACACGCTGCCGCAGGCCGAGGGCCAGGAGCGTGAGGAAGAGCTCATGGTCGATCTCACCTTCTCGAAGATGGGCGACTTCGCGCCGGACAAGATCGCCGAGCAGGTCCCGCAACTGGCCGAGATCCTGAAGATGCGCCGTCAGCTCGAGGAGCTGCTGGGCTTCATGGACGGCCGCGTCGACGCCGAAAAGCGCATCGCGCAGCTTTTGAACAACGAGCCGTTGCTGAGCAAGATCGCCAGCCAGGCGATGGATGACGGCAAGGGCGAGGAGTAAGTCATGGCCGAACAGCAAAAGACCGCAGCCGCCACCGCCGAGGCGGAAGCCATAGATCTCGGCGAATTCAGTGGACTCCTTGAAAAGGATTTCAAGGTCAAGAAGGACGACAGCGAGAAGCTGCAGCAGCTGGTGCGCAATCTGGCTTTGGCCGCGCAGTCGCGCTCCGAGACCACGACCATCTCTTCCAATGCGATCAAGTCGATCAAGTCGCTGATCGCCGGCATCGACAAGATGCTGACGACGCAGGTCAACGAGATCCTGCATGCGCCGGAAGTGCGCGAGATGGAAGGCACCTGGCGCGGCCTCTGGTACCTGATCAACAACACCGAGACGGACACCAAGCTCAAGATCCGGGTGATGAACATCTCCAAGGAGCAGCTGGCCGACACGCTGGAAGACTATGAAGGCCAGATGTGGGACCAGAGCCCGATCTTCAAGAAGGTCTACACGGACGAGTATTCGATGCTCGGCGGCGAGCCGATCGGCTGCATCATCGGCGCCTACGAGTTCTCCAACCACCCCCGCGACGTCGGCCTGCTGCGCAACATTTCCGGCGTCTGCGCCTCGGCGCACACGCCGTTCATCGCGGCCGCCTCGCCGCGGCTGTTTCGCATGGACAGCTGGCAGGAACTGCCGAACCCGCAGGACCTGCAGATGATCGTGAACAACCCGGCCTATGCCTCATGGCAGTCGCTGCGCGAGAGCGAGGACGCACGCTATATCGGGCTTACCATGCCGCGCGTGCTGGCGCGTTTGCCCTACGGCTCGGAAACCGTTCCGGTGAAGGGCTTCACCTTCGAGGAAGAGGTGGGCGGCGACCACAACAAATATGTCTGGATGAACGCCGCCTTCCCGATGGGCGTCAACATCAACCGCAGCCACAAGCTCTATGGCTGGGGCACGCAGATCCGCGGCGTCGAGAATGGCGGCACGGTGCTCAACCTGCCGGTGCACGCCTTCCCGACCGACGACGGCTCGATCGCGATGAAATGCCCGACCGAGGTCGCCATCGACGACCGGCGCGAGGCGGAACTGGCGAAGCTCGGCCTGATGCCGATCCTGCATCGCAAGAACACCGATCTCGCGGCCTTCATCGGCGCGCATTCGCTGCAGGACGACGAGACGCGCGCCGGGCGACTGGTGGATCCGGACGCGCAGGCGAACGAACGGCTGAGCGCCAACCTGCCTTACCTGTTCCCGGTGTCGCGCTTCGCGCACTACTTGAAGGCGATCGCGCGCGACAAGATCGGTTCGTTCAAGGAACGCACCGACATGCAGATCTGGTTGAGCGAATGGATCAACCGATACGTGCTGGCCAACCCTGCCTTCGCCGACGACAAGGCGCGCGCCAAGCGCCCGCTTGCCGCGGCCGAGGTCCAAGTCGACAGCGTTGAGGGCCGGCCCGGTTACTACAATGCCCGTTTCTACCTGCGTCCGCACTATCAGCTGGAAGGCATCAACGCCTCGCTCCGGCTGGTATCGGAACTGCCGTCGGTGAAGGGCTGAAATCGTTAAGCAAAGCATCTTGTTTCGTAGCGGTGGAGAAAGACAATGCCAGAGAGAACCGATGCGCCTTCGATGAAGATCGACGGCTTCCTGAAAGTCCCGGACATCAAGGGCCCGAGCAAGCGCGACGGCCATGAAGACGAAATCGAGATTCACGGCGTCGACTACAAGATGATCGCGCCTTACGACCCGAATTCGCTGTCGCGGCGCGGCCGCGTGTCGATGGGCATGATCAAATTCTTCAAGCATTACGACAAGTCGTCGCCCTACCTGAAGAAGGCGCTGTTCGAGAACAAGGCGCTGGACGAGGTGGTGTTTTCGGCGCGCCGCACCATCGACGGCGAGACCAGCGACTATCTGGTGGTCACTCTCACCGACGCCTCGATCATGGAATACGACATGCGGCAGGCTCGCGACGAGGCGGACCTGATCGAGGAAGAGGTCAGCTTCGCCTATAAGAAGATCAAGTTCGTCTACGACAAGGACGACGAGATCGAAATGGACGTCTATGTCGGCAAGTGAGGCCAAGCGGCCTGGCGCGAAAGCGCAGCTCGCCGGCAGTTCGCGGGCAAAACGCGAGGCGGTCCAGCCCTCCCTCTGGGACCGCCTCGTAAACGATCTGCCCGGGCTGACGTCGGAGATCGACGGGCTGCGCCGTCTTCTGGACGAAGAACTCGGCGCCGAGCGCGTCGAGGCTCTTCTTGCCGGCAGCGCGCGCGCCATCGATGCCAATGCCGAACTTACATCCGAGCAGAAACGGCGACTGCACAGGCTGGTGTTCCAGACCGAGCATCGCGCGGAGATCGAAAACCGCGGCGTGGTGGTATCGGCACGCGTGCTCAGGGAAGCGGTCCGGCGCGACATAGAAGCCCTGTTCAACACCGAGCGCTTCGAATCCGTCCCGATGCTTTCCGACGCCGAGCATGAACAGCCTTTGGACGAATTGCCGCCGCTCGCCGACTTTCCGGAAGTGCGCCGCAGCGTCGTGAATTACGGCGTGCCGTCCTTTTCAGGCCGCTCGTCGCGGGATTTCGACCGCGATACTTTAGCGCGCGAGATCCGCGCGGTGCTCGCCACTTTCGAGCCGCGTCTCAAGGAAAGCGCCACGACCGTCAACGTCACGCTCGGCGACAAGACTGTCGGCCTCAAGATCGAGATCGACGCCGTGCTGATCATGACACCGACGCCGGAACGCATGCGGCTGCGCACCACGATCAATCTCGACAACGGTCTGGCGCGAACCGAATTCCGGGAGACCTGAGATGGATCGGGTCTTCGTGGAGTATTACGAAGAGGAACTGACCCATATCCGCGCGCTGGCCGCGGAATTCGCCGACATGCATCCGGCGGTGGCCCGCAACCTTTCTCTCGAGACCGTCCCCTGTCCCGATCCGTATGTCGAACGGCTGCTCGACGGCGTGGCCTTTCTTGCCGCGCGCACGCGGCTCAAGGTCGACGCGGAGCGGTCACGCTTTTCGCGCGCCGTGCTCGACGTGCTCTATCCGGACCTGGTGACGCCGGCGCCGGCGACGGCGATGGCCGTGCTGAAACCCGGACAGCAGGTGCAGTCGATGATCGCTGGCCATGCCGTCGCGCGCGGCACGCGGCTGGTCTCCAGCCTGCATCCGGGGCTTTCGACACGCTCGACCTTCACCACCGCGCAAGAGGTCACGCTGTGGCCGATTGCGATCAATTCGGTCAGCTATTTCCAGGATCGCAGCGCGCTGGCCGCCGCCGGGATCGCCCCGGTCGGCGGCCAGCGCGGCGAAGCGGCGTTCCGCATCGCGTTCGCGCGAACCGGAAAAGGCAAGCTCAGCGAATTGTCGCTCGACCGTCTCGACCTCTATTTCACCGGACGCACCAAGGCGCCGCTCATCTTCGACGCGATCTTCGGCGCCTGCGTAGCCGTCGGCGCGCGGGCGGAAGGCAAACCCAATCCGCTCACCGCGCTGCCGGAACCCGAAATGATCGGCATCCACGACGATGAAGCGCTGATGCCGCGCACGCGGCCGACCTTCGAGGGATACCGGCTGCTGCGCGAATATTTCATGATCCCCGAGCGCTTCCACTATGTGCGCGTTGCCGGCCTGCAGCCGGTGGTGCGCACATGCGATGGGGGAATGGAGATCATCTTCCTGTTCCGGCGTCCGGTGCCGGAACTCGCCGACGTGACGGCGGCCGATTTCGAGCTGTTCGCGACCCCGATCATCAATCTCTTCGAACGCGAGTGCAACGTCATCGAGATCGATCCGCGGCGGACGCGCCAGGTGCTGCATGCCGACCGCACGCGGGCGCGCGACTTCGAGATCTTCCGCGTCACCCGTGTGGAGGACGCCGACGCTGAAGGCAGCGAGGCGATCATTCCCGAACTGTTCAGCCTGGGGCAGAACCGCGGCAGCGGCTGGGTCTATTCGGCCGAGCGGCGCCCGCGGCGGGCCACGGAGGATGAGCGGCGCGACGGTCTGACCCGCACCTCCTACACCGGCGACGACGTCTTCCTCGCTATCTCGCGGCCGGCCGGAAGCCAACCCAACCGTGCGCTCAAGCGGCTCGACGTGATGGCGCTCTGCACCAACCGCGACCTGCCGATCCTCGACGATACGCCATCGCTAACGCTGGAGACCGCCGACCCGGTGGAAGCGGTGCGGTTGCTGGGTGCGCTGCGGCCGCCGCAGCCGGCGATCCCGGCGGCGCTGCCGGCCGGCGCCGAAGGCGAATCCCGCGCCGACAATCTCGCCTGGCGGCTGGTGGCGCAGCTCTCGCTCAATTTCCTCAGTCTCGCCAAGGAAGGCCGCGGCGTCGATCCGCTGCACGCCTTGCTCGACCTCTACGCCGATCGCGGCGATCCGAGTCTTGCCCGCAACGTGCATTCGATCACCCGCATCGATTCGCGACCGGTGATCGAGCGGCTCAAGATTGACGGACCGATGTGTTTCGGCCGCGGCACCGAGGTGACGCTGCATGTCGACCAGTCGGTATTGGCGGGCCAGAGCACGCTGCTGCTTTCGGCCCTGCTTGCGCGGCTGTTCGCCCGCCATGCCGGGATAAATGGTTTCGTACGGACGCGTACGCGGTTGCTGCAGAAGCAGGAGGATGTGCCATGGCCGATGACGCCCGGCAATCGCTACCTGATCTAGCGCAACCGGCCCCGAATGAAGCAGAGGCGCTGTCGGAGAGCTTCGACTTCTTCGAGCTGCTGCGCCGCCTGGAGCAGCGACGCGGACTGTTCGGGCATTCCGGAACCGCCGACCGCGAGCCGGCAAGGCTCGGCCAGCATGTGCGCCTGAGCTTCTCGGCCAGAGACGTGATCAAATTCCAGGATGCTGGCGAAAAGGCTCCGGCGCGGGTGACCGTCGCCAATCTCGGCCTGCTCGGGCCGGAAGGGCCGATGCCGCTGCATCTGACGCGCTGGGTGCTCGACCGGCTGTCGCAGCGCTGGTTCACCGGCGCCGACGCCGAGCAGACCAGCGACACGACCTTCGTCGACTTCGTCAACATCCTGCAGCATCGCATGATCGCGCTCTACTATCGCGCCTGGGCGGATGCGCATCCGGCGGTGCAGGTCGAACGTTCGGTCGGCGGGCGTGTGCGCGCCATGCTGGAGGCCATGGCCGGCATCGGCCTTCCCGGCACGCAGGATCCTGAGCTCCACACGGTGCGGCTGCGCCAGGCCGGATCGCTGGCCAACCAAGTCGACGGCGCGGAGCGGCTGACGCTGTTTCTCGCCACAGCCTTCAAGGTGCCGGTTGAGATCAAGGAATTCGTCGCCGCCTGGATCACGATTCCCACAGCGCTGCAGAGCCGCATCGGCAAGGCCTATGCGGCGCTCGGCGGCGGCGCGACAATCGGCCCGCGCGTCTTCAGCCGGCAGAGCCGGATCGAATTGCGCGTCGGCCCGCTGAGCCTCGACGACTTCAAATCGTTCCTGCCCGGAGAACGGCGCCTTGCCCTGTTCCAGAAGGCGGTGCGAGATATGATCGGCGAGGCGCTGGACGTCGATCTGCGCATCGTGCTCGCGCGTGATAAGGTGCCGGCGCCGAAGATGGGAACCATCCAGCTCGGCCGGACTTCCTGGCTTTCGCGCCCTGCCGAAAAGGGCGATGCCGACGATCTCAGGCTGCGCACCATCGTCGGTTGGCGACCGGACATGGCGGAGGCAGCCTGATGAGCCTGCTGCTGACCCTGGAACAAGGCCCGCGCTCGCAGGTGGTCAGACAGGCCCGGCTGGACGAAGGCGAGCTGGTGATCGGCCGCAGCGCCGATGCCGGCTGGCAGATCGACGACCCGGACATGTTCGTCTCACGCGCGCATTGCAAGATCAGCGGCGGCCGCGACGGCTATTACGTCACCGACACGTCGAGCAGCGGGCTGTTCATCGACGATTCCGACAGCCCGCTCGGCACGGGCAGGTCGACGCGCCTGCAAAGCGGCATGCGGCTGCGCATGGGTGACTATGTGCTCCATGTCGAGGTGCAGCCCGGCGCCGGCCGCACGTCGATCGGTCAGGCGCCGATCGCCAACGCCGCGCCGGCATGGTCGCCACAATCGCGGCCGCCAGCCAGCATCGGCGGCGACGACTTCTTCTCGGCCAAGGTCGCGGAAGAGCCGCAGCGGCCGCGCCCGGCAGGACTGCCCGATCCGTTCGAGCAGCCTGTGCCCGGAGCTTACGATCGCACTTCCAACCAGCGCAGCTCGCCCGCCTTCGACGACCCGTTCAGCCTCGATCCGGTGGCGACGCCGGCATCGAACGAAGAGCCCGCCGTCGGCCGGTCGGATCCGTTCGGCTTCGGCGACATGCCATTGCGCAGCGATATGCCCGAACCCGCGGCGAAACCGTCCGGCTTCGACGATTTCAGCTTCGGACCGGCCGCGGCGCGCGCTTCCGGCAACAGCGCCGATCCAGCCGATCGCGTCGAAAAGGCCGCAGAGAAGGCGAAGGCCGCCCGTCCGCGGGAGATGCCGGTGCAGGCCGAAGCGTCAGCGCCGCCGCCGCGCCGTGTTCCTAAACCGTCACGCCCGACGTCACCGGCGGCCAGCGACATGGCGCTGCGCGCCGCGTTCCTGCGCGGCATGGGCGTCGAGGAGGCCGATTTCCCCGGACGCGACCCGGTCGCCGAAATGGAAAAATTCGGGCGGGAATACCGGCTGATGCTCGATGGCCTGATGCAGCTCCTGCGCAAGCGCGCCGAGGAGAAGGGAAGCGCGCGTGTCGCCCAGACCATGGTCGGCGCGTCCGAGGTCAACCCGCTCAAATTCCTGCCGACGGTCGAAGATGTCATCGTCACCATCATCGCGGAACGCAGTCCCGGCTTTCTCTCCGGCGAGGCGGCAATCGGCGACGCGGTGAAGGACCTCGCGCAGCACCACGTGCGCGCTTGGCGCGGCGTGCAGGCGGCGCTTCGGCGCATGATCGACCGCTTCGATCCGGCCGTGATCGAGGAAGAACTCAAATCCAATTCCGCGATCGGCAATCTGCTTGCCGGCGGGCGCAATGCCAAGCTGTGGGAGCTCTACCGGAAACGCCATCGCGACATCGCCCAAAGCGCGGAATCCAGCTTCCTGGGCGAGATCGGCGCAGACTTCAGGGACGCATATGAAGAGGAGTAGGGACATGATCGACAGACGTGAATTCATCGTCGCCATCGGCGCGACGGGGCTGCTTGCGGCTTGCCAGAGCGGCCCGCCGAAACCATCGGTCATCACGGTCAACGTGACCGGTGGCGCCGGCATGAATCCGGGACCGGGCGGCGGCGACAGGCCGGTGACCGTGCTGGTGATGCGGCTTGCCAGCACCGGCAAGTTCAACTCGGCCGATTATTTCGCACTGCAGGGCGATGCCGGCTCGGCGCTGGGCGCCGACCTCATCGGATCGGACGCGATCTCGGTCGCTCCGGGCAAGACGGCGGCCAAGACCATCACGGTCGAACCGAACGCGACGGCGCTGGGCTTCGTCGCGCTGATCCGCGAGCCCGGCGGACGCAACTGGCGCACGACCAAGTCGGTATCGCCGGGGTCGAAATTCACCATCAACGTCAGCCTCGGCAGGGGCGGCATTTCCGCCTGACGGCGAGACAAGCACGGCAGTGCAGAGAGCAGTGGCATGAGCGACGCAAACAGGGTGCTGTGGTCCGAGGGACTCTTCTTGAGAACCCAGCACTTCCAGCAGCAGGACCGGTTTTTCGAGGGGATGGTGCGCGGCGCCTTGCAGGCCGGCCAGCTCCATACGTTCGGCTTCCAGCAGCTGACGCTCGACCAGTCGCTGCTCGACGCCGGCCAGGTGTCGATCGTGTCCGCCCGAGGCATCTTCCCGGACGGCACGCCCTTCTCCATCCCGGAACTGATGGACGCGCCGAAGCCGCTGCCGGTCACGGCCGACACCGGCGCCGGGTCGGTGCTGGTGGCCTTGCCGCTGGAGCCGCCCGGCGGCGTCGGCTTCGATCCGGCGCATGCCGCATCGACGGGCGCGCGCTACCACGGCAAGATCGTTGCGGTGCGCGATGCCGTGCAGGGCGGCGCCGATCCGGAGGAGATCGAGATCGCGCTGCCGCAAGCGGTGCTGCTGGCGCCCGGCAAATCGGTCGGCGGCTACACGGCGCTGCCGGTCGCCGACATCAAAGGCGTGCGCGCCGATGGCGGCGTCTCGCTCGACCAGGCCTTCCTGCCGCCGACGCTGATCACCGGCGCCGTCCACTGGTATCGGCAATTGCTGCAGGAGGTCGTCACCGGCCTCGACCAGATCGCCGAGGCGCATGGCAAGATGGTGATGGGCGGGGCCGGCCGCAGCGTCGAGGACCTTTTGATGCTGCATCTCGCCAATGCCGCGCGGCCGCGCCTTGCGCATATGCTGGCGCAGGATGTCTTCCATCCGGCCGAGCTCTATCTCGAGCTTGCCGGCCTTGCCGGCGAGATGGCCACCTACGGCTCGAGCTCGCGGCGGCTCGGCGAATTGCCGGCCTACGACCACATGGCGCCCGGCCCCGCCTATATGGCGCTGGCGGACGCCTTGCGTTCGCTCATCCTCAGCCTGCGCCACATCGAGCCGAAATCGCGCGCGCTGCCGGTCATGCGGCACGCGACCAATGTGTGGAAGGTACGCATCGACAACCCGAAACTGCTGGTCGCCAGCCGCATCGTCATCCGCGTCGGCTCCGAGCTTTCGGAAGACGCGCTGCGCAAGATCTTCGTCAACCAGGCGACGGTCGGCTCCGCCGACCAGTTCGAAGGCCTGTGGAAGTCGCGCCTGCCGGGCATTCCGCTGAAGCCGCTGCATTCGCAGCCGCGCGAGATCCCTTATGACGGCGACCGGCTGTGCCTGGAGTTGGACCAGAAGAGTGAGCATTGGGCTTCGCTGCTCGACGCCCCCGGCTTCGTCATCGGCGTTTCCGGTGTGCTGCCGAGCGAGCCGCAGGTCGACTGCTATTCGGTGAACAGGTGAGGCCATGAGCCGGGATGATCCTTTCGGACTGTCGGAGGATCGCGAGCGCACACGCATCCGCCTGACCGGTGCCGCGCCCCGGCCGATGGCGCCGCTGGCGCCGGGGGCGCCGGTCAAGCGGGCGCGCGCGCATCCCAATACGCTGATCAACATCTTCGCGCCGCTGCTCGAATTCGCGCCGGAGCTCGAAAGCGCGCTGGCGCCGGAGAACCCGGAGGTGATGCGCACGCGCCTGCTCGACGAGCTGGTGCGGGCGCGCGACGCCGCTGTTGCCGCAGGCTCATCGCTGGAGCGCGCGGACCAGGCCGCATGGGCGGTGGCGGCGCTGCTCGACGATCTCGCCCTCAACACGCCATGGGGCGGCGCCAGCGCCTGGCCGCGACAGCCGCTGGTCGTCATGCTGCGCGGCGACGTCGATGCCGGCACCCAGTTCTTCACACGCCTCGACGAGCTGGAGCGGCATCCTAACCGCGACCGCGAGATGCTGGAGCTGCAATATTACTGCCTGGCGCTCGGCTTTCGCGGCAAATACCGGGTGCCCGGCCGCGCCGGCGACCGTTCGCTCAACGCCGTGCGCGTGGCGGCGGCGCGCTTCCTGCGCAATGCGGATGCCGAGGACGCGCCGCTGTCGCCGAACTGGAAAGGCGTGATCGCCTCCGACGAGCCGCCGCGCTTCATCGTGCCCATTTGGGTGATGGCGCTTGGCGCGATCGTCGTCGCCGCAGCCGCCTATATCGGCCTGTCGATGGGCCTGAGCAGCCAGGCGGTCGAGCTCTCCGCGCTGGTGCGCACGCTGCCGCCGGCCTCGCGCGGCGACATCACCCGCGCCGCGCCCAAGCAGGATGCGCCCGCGCCCGAGCCGCAACCGGTCGATTTCGCGCTGCTGCCGGAGTTCAAGGCCGAAGCGCCGGACAACCTCAAAGGAGCGCTCAGCGGCACCGAGAGCGTCTCGCTGGCGAAGCTCATTATCCAGTCCTCAAATCCTGAGCTCTTCCAGTCCTCCCGACCGACGCTGACGGCAGGATATGAACCGCTGATCGCAGCGATCGCCAAGGTGATCCTGGATAACAAGGAGCTGATCGGAAAGATAACCATCGTCGGCCATACCGACAATGTGCGCCTGCAAAAGTCCAACCCGCTGGCCAGCAACCAGCGTCTGTCGGAAGCGCGCGCCGAAACCATAGCCAAACTTCTGGTGCAGGCCGGCGTGCCGCAGGAGAGCATCTCTTCCGAGGGGCGCGCCGAAACGGATCCGGTGGCCGACAACTCGACGCGCGAGGGCCGCGCGCTCAACCGGCGCGTCGAGGTTCTGGTCGAGAAGAGGCTCTGAGATGTTCATCCTGCGCTTTCTCTGGGCCGTCATCACCTCGCGTTTTCTGTGGACGCTGATCGGCATCGCGCTGCTTTCGCTGCTGATCTGGGTGTTCGGCCCGATCGTGCAGGTCGGACCATACGCGCCGTTCGAATCCGAAAATGTGCGCATCGCCATCATCGCTGGGCTGATCATCCTGTGGCTGATCTGGCTGATTGTCGCGCAACGCCGCGCGATCCGCGCCAACCGCATGTTCGTCGCCGAGATCGCGGCGCCCGTCGCCGAAAAGCAGCTCACGCCCGGCGAGGAAAGCGTCGCCGCCGTCGGCGCCAAATTCGGCGAGGTGATGGCCGAGCTCAAGCGGCGCAAGCTCGGCGGCCGGAAATTCCTGCGCGAGATGCCCTGGTATGTGATCGTCGGTCCGCCGGCCACCGGCAAGACCACGGCATTGCGCCAATCCGGCCTCAATTTCCCGATCGACCTCACCGACGATCTGCAGGGCGTCGGCGGCACGCGCAATTGCGACTGGTTCTTCTCCGAGAACGCGGTGCTGATCGATACAGCGGGCCGTTACGTCCAGCAGGAAAGCCAGCCGGATGTCGACGCGGCGGAGTGGCTGGGTTTCCTCGAGCTCTTGAAGAAGCATCGGGGCCGCCGCGCGCTCAACGGCGTCATTGTTGCGCTCTCGATCGACGCGCTGTCGGAGGGCGACGACGCGATCAAGGCGCATGGCAGAAAGATTCGCCGTCGGCTGGCGGAGCTGAACGATCGGCTGGAGATCCGCCTGCCCGTCTACCTGATGCTGACCAAAGCCGACCTGATCAAAGGGTTCGAAGCGTTCTTCGGCGGCTTGTCGACCACGGCCCGCGAGCAGGTCTGGGGAACCACTTTCCCGCTCGACGCCCGCGTCAACGCCGGCACGATCCAGACGGAACTTGCCAGGCTTGCCGCCGAACTGGAACGCCGGCTGGTGCCGCGGCTCGAGGACGAGGACAAGCTCGGCCAGCGCGCCGAAATCTTCCGCTTCCCGGCGCAGCTTGCCAGCCTCTCCGAACCGATCCAGGTGCTGGTCGAGGCGATGTTCGGCGAGAGCCGCTACGAGGAAGCCGCCTGGCTGCGCGGCCTCTATCTGACGTCGGCGACGCAGGAAGGCGCGCCGATCGACCGGCTGACCGCGGCGCTGTCCTCTTCCTTCGGGCTGCCGCCGCGTCGCGCGATGCCTGCCGCACGTGTCGAGAAGCGCAGCTTCTTCCTCAGGAACCTTCTGACCGAGGTGATCTTCAAGGAAGCCGGCCTCGGCACATTCGATCCGCTGGCGCAGCGTCGCCGTGCTTGGATCTGGCGCGGGGCGGCGGCCGCCTGCGGGCTTGCGGCGCTGCTCGCCGGCGGACTGTTCACCTGGTCCTATCTCGACAACCGCAATGCGATCACCGAACAGGCCGGCCAGTTCGAAGCGTTGCAGCAGCCGCTGACCGACGTCGCCGCCACGCCGGCCGCGGTCGAGCAGCCGACCATGGACGGCGCGCTGGCGGCGATGGAGGCGGTGGCGGCGGCCAGAACCGCGCCGCCGGATGCGATCCATAACCTTCTCGGTCCGACCGCTTCGGCCGAGCTGGTGCGCGCGCAGACCGACACTTACGACCATGCGCTGCGCAACGTGCTGGAGCCGCATATGGTCGCGCTGCTGGAAGCCACGATGTGGCGGCAGATCCGCGATCCGGATTTCATGCTCGGCGCGCTGAAGACCTACCGCATGATGACCGGCCTGTCGCAGATGGACACCGATTTCGTGCAGAACTGGTGGGTGAACAGCCTGCCGCAATTTGCGCCTGCCGCACCCTTCCCGACCGCAGACGCCGAAGAGCACCAGCTTGCCGCGATCCGCCGCATGGCCGTCGACGACAGCTACATCGCGCCGGACAAGGAACTGGTCGCCGAAGCGCTGGAGACGGTGTGCACGATCTCGCTACCGGAGCGCGCCTACAAGCAGCTTCTGGCCGACCCGGAAGTGGCGGCGGTCAAGGAATGGGTGCCGGCCAATTTCGCCGGACCGAACGGCGCCAAGGTGTTCGCGCGCCGCTCGGACAAGACGCTGCGTGTCGGCGTACCAGGCCCTTACACCTATGCCGGCTTCCACGACGCAATCCTCGACCGGGTCGAGGATGTCGCCGGACAGGCAGCGCTCGACCGCGCCGTGTTTGCCGGCGGCTGCTCCGAGAATTCGGAGACGTCGGTTTCGGCGCTGTCGGAAGACATCCTCAAGCTCTATTACGACGACTATATCGCGCAGTGGGACAGTTTCCTGCGCGACATGCGGCTGGCGCCGCTGACGGACCTCAACGTCGCCAGCGAGAACCTCAAGGACCTTTCCAGCGCCGACTCGGCGCTGAAGCGGCTGCTGACCGCGGTGGTGCAGGAGACCGACCTCACCCGCTCCGACGACGCGGCGGCCGACGACAAAAGCGGCGCCGCCAAGACCGGTTCGAAGCTGCTCAGCAAGCTCGGCAAATTGGGCAAGGTGGTGAAAACGGGCGCGAAGCTCCTGCCCCGCGCAGGCTCGGCCGACCAGGTCGACATGACCGGGAGCCTGGTGGCCGAGCATTTCAAGCCGCTCAAGGGCACGATCGCCCAGGTCGACGGCCAGCCGCCTGCGCTCGACGCCGCCGTCGTGGCGCTGACGGCGCTGTCCAATGTGCTGCAGACGGTAACCGCCAACCCCGATCCGCAGGACGCCATCAAGAAACAGGGCGGGCTTGCCGAACTGACAGGCGCGGTCGCGAGACAAGCGCAGATCCTGCCTTCGCCGATCAATGACTGGCTGGGCGGAATTGCCGGCGACACAAGCGGCCTGTCGCAGAAGGCCGTCACCAATGAGCTCAACGCCATCTGGCGCGCAGACATCCTGCCCTTTTGCCAGGCCGCGCTCAACAACCGCTATCCGTTCAGCCCGGACAGCGCGGTCGACGTCAATGTGCGCGATTTCCAGCGCCTGTTCGGGCCGACCGGGCTGATCGATGCCTTCACCAACGACCATTTGATCAACTATGTCGACACCGCCAGTGAGCCGTGGAAATGGCGTGCCGATTTCGGCCTCGACCCGGCGGCACTCGCGGCGTTCGAGCAGGCACGGCATATCCGCGACGATCTCTTCCCCGGCGGCACCGGACCGGTGATGAATTTTACCCTGGAGCCGAAGGACCTGTCGCCCAATGTGGCGCGGGTGACGCTCAACCTCGATGGCCAGTACCTCGTTTATTACAACAACGCGACCAGGCCGCAGCCGATGACATGGCCCGGCAAGGACGGCACCGGGGTGATTTCGCTCGCCTTCCAGCCCGTCGACGGCTCACCCGAAGTGATGCTCAACGAAACTGGCAGCTGGGCATGGCTGAGGATGCTGCGGGGCGGCCGCTTTAACGCGACCAAGCTCACCGACGTCTACAGCCTGCGGCTCGGCACCAAGGGGATGTGGGCCGATTTCGAGCTCAAGGCGGCCAGCGTCGAGAACCCTTACACGCTCGAAATGTTCAAGAAGTTCACATGTCCGCCGCAGATCTGATCCTGCCCGGCTTCTATGGCAAGATGCCTGCCGCCGGCGATTTCGTCACGCGCCGGCTGCCGGGCGATTTCGTGCGCGTGTGGGACCGCTGGCTGGCGCAGCACATCGTGCCGCTGTTCGGGGCAGAGACCTGGCCGGCGGACACGGCGCTGCGGTTCCTTAGCGGCCCCGCTTCGTTCGGCGCTGCGGCTGGCATCGTGCTGCAGAGCGCGGACAGGGTCGGCCGGCAATTTCCATTGAGCGTCGTCGCCCGACTTTCGGAGGCGCCGCTGAAGCTGGCCTATTCGGACGGTTGGTTCTATGGCATCGAAGCCGCCGCCTTCGCCGCGCAACGGGGCGAGCTCACTCCCGACGAGCTCGACTCGGCCGTGGCCGCCATGCCGGTTCCGCTTGTCGAAGGCGAGGGCGATGTCGTCGACGACCTGGTTATGTGGACCGCGCATACGGATATTTTCGACGTCGATCCGCAGGCGCCTCAATCGACGCTGGAGCAGATCTTCGCCGCTAGTTGGGAGACCAGCTGATGTGGCAGGTCGAGAACGACACGCCGTTCATAGCAAGCGGGCTCTGGACCAGAGGCCGGGACGGAGGCGAGGTCTGGATGGTCGCCGTACGATGCAGCCTGCGCGTCAATCCGGATGGGACAACGGCTGTCGCCGATGAACAAGAGCCTCCGGTCGTGGCCCCCAAATTCGGCATCGGGCCGGGCGCCGGCAGTCTGGTGTACGATTCCGATTTCTACCTGACGAAACCGACGACCGACGTGCTGCTGCGCGGCCATGCCTACGCTGTTGGGGGCAAACCCGCGACGTCCGTGGACGTGAGTTTGAGAATAGGTGACCTGCAAAAATCTCTCCGAGTCACCGGGGATCGCGTCTACCAGCACTCAGTGTCCGGTGTCAGTGTCAGATCGCCGCAGCCTTTCATGCGCATGCCGCTGGTCTACGAGCGCGCGTATGGCGGGTGCGAGCCCGATCCGGTCAAGGATCCGGAGCGGCCCCACTTCGATCAATACAACCCAGTCGGGACCGGACTGGTGCCCGTGCCCGGCAAGATCGCTCCGAATATTGAAACCTTGGGCTCTAACGGTGGCAGCAAGGCGGCCGGTTTCGGACCGATCCCCGCGCATTGGCGCCAGCGTGCCCAACACGCCGGCACCTATGATGAAGCGTGGCAGAAAAATCGCTTCCCGCTCTATCCGTTCGACCTGGATGACCGCTTCTTTCTTTGCTCTCCCGAGGACCAGCGACCGAAACATTTCTTCCGAGGGGGAGAGCCTGTGGAATTGCTGAACCTGACGCCGACCGGGCGGATGGCGTTTATTCTGCCTCGCCTCGCCTTCCGTTTTGAAACGGACATCAAGGGCAAGCCGCGTATTACGCACCGGGGGACCCTGCACACCGTCATCCTCGAGCCGGACGTACCGCGGGTGGTGCTGGTCTGGCGAACCTCGTTGCCGGCGCACGCCGATGTGCAACGGCTGGACCGGACGCGCGTGAGCCTGTTGTCGGTGACGAATGCACACCCGCGCTCGGTCCCATCCGGGATCGATGAGGGTTGGCGCGATCCTGAAGAAGAAGGCGGTTGAGGGCGGTGAGAGTGGTGCTTATCGGATCAGGAGCCCGAACGGCCGTTGGCATGACAGCTGCGGCGACGGCTGCCGCCGTGCGTGCCGGTATTGCCGGTTTCGGCGAACATCCCTTCGTAGTGGACACTGCCGGCAAGAGCATGATTGTGGCTTTGGCACCATACGTCGACATAGATGTGAGGGGCGCCGCCAGGTTGGCGGAACTGGCAGCGCTTGCCGCGGCTGAGGCCGTCGGACCTTCATCGGTACCTTGGGCCGGGGAACTGCCGGTTTCCCTATTCGTCGGTTTGCCGCCTGCGCGTCCGGGCCGCGAAAGCGACCTGGCTCCCATCGTCATCGCCCGGTTGCGCGAGGAACTAGGCCCCCTCTGCCGCATCGACAAAACCGTCGTCATCGAATCTGGGCACGCCGCCGGAACGATGGCGATCGAAAGGGCATGGCAGGCGTTGCGGTCAGGCGCCAGCGAGTTCGCGCTGGCGGGTGGCGTCGATTCCTACCTGGAGCCAGAAACGCTGGAATGGCTGGAAGAAAACGATCAGGTTCACTCGGCCGGTGCGGAGAACAATGCCTATGGTTTCATCCCCGGTGAGGCCGCGGGATTTGTGTTGCTGACGACCACAGCCGCGGCTCAAAGATACCAGCTCTCAGCGGCGCTGGAGCTTATGTCGGTCGCCTTCGCCCACGAAACCAAACTGATCAAGACCGATGCGGTGTGCACCGGCGAAGGCCTGCTAGCGATGTTTCGAATCCTGGCCGGCGACCCGCCCGCAATCAAGGTGGATCATCTTTATTGCGATTTGAACGGCGAGCCTTACCGGGCGGACGAGTTTGGCTTTGCGAGCATCCGCGCGGCCGAGCTGTTCCGCGCGCCCGACGCCTTTACGGCACCGGCGGATTGCTGGGGCGATGTGGGGGCGGCTTCCGGTCCGCTGCTGCTCATGCTGGCCGAGGCGGCTACCAGGAAACGCTACGCCGCAGGACCTGTCCTAGCGGCATTCACGAGTTCGGAGTCGGGCGAACGCTGCGGGTTCCTCGTCCACGATCGCACGGAGGCATAGGCCCGCTGATGTCGGTAACCGTCAAGATCAACGGCACGATGAACGGAATCGTCCACAAGGGCAGCTCCGACTTCGCGATGAGCACGGCTCCCGACGTGTGCAAGACACCCAGCCCAGGCGGACCTGTGCCCATCCCATATCCCATCATCATTTCGAACGCCAGCGACCTGGCCAATGGCACCACCACGGTGACGGCGGACGGGAACTCCTGCGCCATCAAGGGCTCTGAACTCAGTCGCTGTTCGGGGGATGAGGCGGGAACCGCCGGCGGCGTCGTGTCGAGCACCTTTATCAAGGAGGCGACGTGGATCACGTATTCCTTCGATGTGAAGATGGACGGGGCAAACGTGTGCCGGTTCAGCGACAAGCTGAAGATGAATCACGGCAACACGATCTGTATGGCGGGAATCATACCAGACGTGTGCAATGCCGGCGACAATCCGATGGTCATCAAATGCTCCGACTACAAGGAAGAGAGAAACAAAGAGAAGCGCGAATGCGATATAAAGTGTATGTGCGCCAAATGCCTGGAGATGAACAACCAGGGGAATTTTCGGCGTCAGGCCTCGCACGCACCTCGCTCAGGCGGGCGGAAGAGCCTGCGAAAGCTAGGTAACGCAGGGGCCAACGCCTACCGCAAGGCGTTGACCGATCGGCTCAACGCTGGCGAAACGCCCAACGATATCAGGGACAACTTCGTGCACAAATGCGCGCATGAAAGGTGGAAGGAACAGGGCGCCAAACCCAACTTGCCCGGAATGAGTCCCGACCACATGAAAGAAATCCAGGTCGGCGGTCTGACCAAGGACTTCTCGAACCTGAAGATGATGCCGTCCAAGCCGAACGAATGGATGGGTTCGAAGATGAAGGGGTTTAAGACCACGGATTTCACGTACGCGAACGGAAAAAAGGTCAAGGCGCACACGGGCGTCGCACTCGATTGTTGCAAATAGACGAGGACAGAACCGATGGCTAAGGACATCCGCACGCAGCTACAGACCCTGGTCTCGAAACTGTATGAGGTTCGGGAAGAGTTCTATCAGGTTGCCTTCGGGCAATCGGCCGACCAGGTTCTAGGACCGCCCGCCTCCGAGCAACAGCTGCAGAGCTTCGAACGCAGCCTCGGCTACCAGTTGCCTCCAAGCTATCGCCAGATGCTGCTGCTGCACGATGGCTGGAAGGCCATGGAGGACGAAGCCGACCTGTTGTCCATAGCGCAGCGCCGCGAAGAGGAAATCCGTGACCGCGTCGCGAGCTTCAAGAGAATGATGCGCGAAGGGGAAGACCCTTACAATCCAAACAATCTGCTAGTGGTCGCCGGCGCCGATACGACCTTCGTCGTCTACCTCGACATCGATACCCGCCGAGCCGACGGCGAAATGGATATTGTAGAATACACCTATGAAGAGGGAGAACTGGCCCGGCACAAGGACATGCTCGCATACCTGAAGAGCAATTACGAAGAGGTGCGCGAGTGGATCAAGGAGGAGAAAGGCGCGGATGCTGGGCCTGACTCCGATGCGAAGTAAGCTGCGCTCCAGATGACGTCTCCCTCGCTCCTCACGCGGCCCTCCCCTGGG
This sequence comes from Mesorhizobium argentiipisi (SeqCode), assembly GCF_037179585.1. Taxonomy (NCBI): domain Bacteria; kingdom Pseudomonadati; phylum Pseudomonadota; class Alphaproteobacteria; order Hyphomicrobiales; family Phyllobacteriaceae; genus Mesorhizobium; species Mesorhizobium argentiipisi (SeqCode). The sequence goes on along the minus strand of NZ_JAPYKO010000021.1, from coordinate 62,980 downwards.
GATCCAAGCGTTCCACTGCTGGAGATCGGCCTCGACCTCACGATTTATGCGGAACGCCTGTCGGTGGAGGAATGGGAAGCGGTACTCGAGGTCTACCGTAGATACGCGCCGGCAGAGGTGTGGACGAAGGTCAAAGCTTCACCCGATATCGGCTTCAACCGGCTGCCGGCCGGCGACTATATCAACGCTCCGCTTTCGGATAACGCAACCTTTCCGTTCCTGCACCGTATCCGTCATCGGACGATCCGAGGATGGCGCACGGAATTTCGCATCTGGGACGGCAAGCTCTCGCAAAGCTGGAGCGCCTGCATATACCGGCTCGCGCATCAGACCGACGAGCCGGAGCACGCCTTCTACCGGTTTCTCTTTCCTTGGGACACGGCGCCGGCTCTCGTGGCGAGCCTGGCCAACGAATTGGGAAAACACATCCAATATCTGTCCGGCCATGCCGGATTTTGTCACCTGTACGATCCCTACTTCAAGGCAACCGCTTTCGCCCAGATTTTCCCGTGGGCGAAGCGCTACTGGGCTGTCGATGTCGAGGATTTGAACGCGGCCTTGCCGTTCATGCACAACGGCATGAAGGCAATTTCCTGGCTTACATTCATCGGCGCCAAGTTCCTGGCCGATCCGAAACTCGAGCCTCAGCTACAGTCGTTGAAGACGATCCCCAGCGCGGTGCTCAAGCCCTGCGGGTCCGGCGCACTACTTCAACTCGGGGAGAAACCCATCCTGGGCGATCGACACCGCCTGGAGCCCGAACTAGCCTCCTATTTCGCGGCCGGGACTTTCCTCGATCCGGTGTTGCTGACGGACATCACTGAATTCGAAGGACCGTTCGCCGAGAGGGCATGCACCGTAGATTGGATCCATCGATTTGCCGCGCCGAGCGCCTGGACGTCCGCATGAACCTTGACCCGGTTCGGTCAGCCAAGCAGGGCAGCCGCCCTTCCCCAGGCCGCCACTTTGTCGGCCACGGGCAAATTCGGACTGAAATCTCCGAAATGGTCCTCGAATGCCTGGCCGATATCAGCCGGGTCGAGCGTGAAGAGATCCGCGTTGCGCGCCTCCGGAAAAAGTTCAAGCAGCGCGCCGCCCGCCGCCACGGCGAGCGTCGGATCGCGCATCTGACGAATAAGCCAGTTCAGGATCGTGCGGTCACCCAGCATGCCGGCCCCGCGCACGGCAAGCGGCGCAGTATCAGGCGATTTCAGCAACCCGCCCATCCAGGTACGCACATCTTTGTCAGGCCCGATCTTTACAATGGCGCGCAAGGCGATCAGCGCGTCGGGTCCGTTCGCCAGGACCTGCTTGTGCAGTTCGGGCTTTGCCAGGGCGGCGTGACCAAGCTCATTGAGCGCCAGGGCACCGGAAAGGCGCACCGCCTCGTGTTGAGATTCTAGCGCGGTGGCGATCTCGCGCACCAAGTCACCGCGCTTCGCAGTGCCGGCAAGGCGCAGGCTTGTTGCGCGCACGCGCATATCAGGATCGCGGACAAGGCGGACCAGGAGATCCTTGGGGTCGACACCGTGCTCCAGGCATGCGGCAACCGCCAGATAACGCTTGAACTCGTCCTCGGACGCGATCCAGTTGCGCACCAGCGGTCTAATTGCCTTGGCGTCATGCCAGGCGAGCGCGCCGACCAGACCGTGCGCGTCGTCGTCCCGCGTGCGGCCCTCCTCGACGGCTTCGAGAATACGCTGCCCATCCGTCTGTTCTATTGCCGTCCAGCCATAGAGGAACAGTTCGCCCTTCTCGGGAAAGTCATTGTAGGCAGCGATGACGAAAGGCCAGACGGCGGAGCCGGCGACACGCACGCCGTCCAGATTGGCCTCTAGCCGCCGATCGATATCCGCGATGACCTTCTCGTCCGGCGGTTCCTGCGCCGCCAGCAAGTCGCGCTGCGCCCAGAGGAATGCGGCCTGCTCGACGTGCTGGCGTACGATATCGGGGATGATCTGCTCTTGCGCCGCGACAGGCGGCTGGTTCAATTTCGCCGCGCCCGCCATGTGACCGTCAATTCAGGCTGATCGACCCGCCGCGCATGCGATTGATCGCGCTCGCATGGCTGGCGACATACGTGCCGCGGATGGTGATGCGGCCGTCCGCCTCCATCAGGATCGTGGCCTTGCCGCAACGCAGTTCAAGCCGCTCCTCGGCATGGATCGTCACGCGCTCGCCATCGCGAAAGACCTGGGCCCCAGTCGATTTTTTTGCAGGCTCCACGATGCGGCCGACGATCAACGGCTTTTGCGGGTTGCCGTCTTCGAACAGCAGCGCCACCTCCTGTCCGATCATGTCGGAACTCAAAGCCGCCAGACTGCGCGCGGGAAGCGCGGTCTCCCGCGGATTGCCGGGGAAAACAACAAGCGGCCTCTCGTCGTCAAAGCCGAGAAATTGGCCGATGACCACACCGTCGATACGGTTACGAAGCTTTGCCATGTGTCCTCCTAGTTCTCCGCAATCTTCGAGCCCTTCATGGTGATGTCGCCCGAGGCCTTGATGACGATCTTGCCCGATCCCTTGACTGAGATATCCTTGCCCTCGATCGCGATCGTGCCGTCCTTCTTCATCATGATCTTGGCAGACCCGGTCTGGATCAGGATCTCGTCGCCGGCATTGATCACCAGTTTCTTGCCGACATTGATCGCGCTGTTTTGGCTGACGCCTATTGAACTGTCCTTGGCAACACTCAGAGAATGAGCGCCGCCGACATTTGTCGAGTCATCGGCGCCAATGCTTGCGCTGCGCGCAGCACCGACATTGAACGATTGAGCGCTCCCAATGGTCACGCTTTGGTCGGCGCCGATATTGACGGTCTGCCCGGCTCCGACATTCCAGCTATCGTCAGCCCCGATATCATGGCTCTGGCTGACGCCGACGCTGACAGCGCGGGTCGCCCCGATCGTATTAGTCTGAGACGCACCCACGGTCCTCGCTTCCGCAGCCCCCACCGTATCCACGCGCGCGACACCCACCGTGACTGTCTGGTTGAGCCCCACCGTCTGCGAGTGGTTCGCGTCGATGTTCTCCGTCGAATTCGAAACGACGTGAATCGTCTCGTTTGCCATCACGGTCAGCGACCTGTTCTTGCCCACCGTCTCGGTGTCGTTCGAGCCGATGTTGGTGGTCTGGTCGACGCCGATCTTGACGGTCTTGTTGTTGCCGACGTCCTCGTCGAGGTTATGGCCGACGGAGTGCTTGGCGTCGTGGTCGATGCGGTCGGACTGGTCGTGCTGAACCGTCTTGTTGCGGTCGTGCTTGATCAGCAGGTGGTGGTCCTTCTGGGCCTGGAAATTGACCAGCTCGGAGCCGGCCTTGTCCTCGAACATCAGCTCGTTGTAGCCGCCGCCGCCTTTCGAGGAATTCGACTTCCAGCCGGATTGCGTGGCGTTGGCCGGCAATCCATAGGGCGGCATCTGCGAAGCGTTGTAGACGCGGCCGGTGATGATCGGCAGGTCCGGATCGCCCTCGATGAAGTCGACGATGACCTCCTGGCCTATGCGTGGGATCTGGATGAAGCCCCAATTGCTGCCGGCCCAGGTCTGCGAGACGCGCACGAAGCAGGACGAGTTCTGGTCCTTCTTGCCGAGCCGGTCCCAGTGGAACTGCACTTTCACCCGCGCATATTTGTCGGTAAAGATCTCCTCACCCGAAGGACCGACGACGGTCGCCGTCTGCGGGCCGCGCATGATCGGCCGCGGCGTGATGCGCGCCGGCCGGTAGGGCAATTTGGTGGGCGCCACGCCAAGCACCACCTTGAAGTTCTCGCTGTGGGCCTCGTTCTGGGTACGATAACCCGGATCGAACAACCGGTACTCGGCGCTGACCACCAGATAGTCCTGGTTCTGGTCGTCGCGCGGAAAGCTTTCAAGCGTGAACTTGCAGCCGGAAAAAAGGCCGCGCACCGTGCCAACCGCCGTGCTGTGCTGGTGCACGGCCTGAAGTTCCTCGCGGCGGATCCCGGCGATCTTGTCGCCGCGCCCGACATCGAGATGCGCGCCGGGCTGGCGGTAGTTCTCGCCCGAGGCTTCCTTATGGGCGAAAGGCTGGGCGGATTTCGCCATCAGATCGGCGCCGGGCTTCTCGAAGTCGTAGTCCGTATGCGCATAGACGCCCGGCCGCACCGCGCTGCCAGGTATCCATTCGGTGATGTATTCGACATCGCGCCGCGAGGCCTGGCCCTCGAAATTGTAAAGCACCTTCTCGTAACCGGGCGCCGGCTTCAGCTTGCTCATCGCGTCGCAGAGGATGAGCGTGTGCTTGCCCTCGTCGTGCTCGAAGAAATAGAAGATGCCCTCGTGTTGGAGCAGCCGCTGCACGAAATCGAGATCGCTCTCGTCGTACTGGACGCAATATTCGCGCTGGGGATACGACCCCTGCAGCCGCTTCTCGAATTTGGCGATGCCGTATTTCGAGAATATCTTTTCGACGATCTCGACCGCCGTCATGTTCTGGAAGATGCGGCAATCGGTGGTGTTGCCGAGGAACCAGAGCCATGGCCTGACGGTCGCCTCGTAGAAGGCCAGCCGGTCCTCGATACGGGTCAGCTTGAAATCCGACACGAGGCCGCTGAACCAGCGCTTCGGATCGGATTCGCCCTCGACCGAAACGACGCCGCCCAGCATCTTCAACGGGTCGATGTCGCGGTTCTTCGAGACGAAGCCGACCGTATAGGCAAAACAGCGGCTGATCTCATCGCGGCCGATGAGATGGGTGAAGGTCAGGTCGGCGCCCGCCGGCGTCTGCACAACCGTGGCGCGTTCGTTCGGCATGGTCGTGCCCCTCCTGGACGCGGCCGCCAGTATGATGGATTGAAGCCCCCGCTATGTTAACCGCATCACGTTCGGGAACTTTTCACGCCCACCGCACCGGACCGCTTTCAGCCTAGCATATGTTTGGCGGCCGCCAAATAACAGCTGTGGCTAAACCGCCCCGTGCGCCGGTGTGAAACGCTCCTCTCCCGCCGCGCTCGCAAGCTGCTAGAATGCCAAGGCAATTCCAGGAAAGGTGCGTTGGCGTTTCCGCCTGGAATTGCGCGGAAAATAAGCATTTGTTGACCAAGTTGGGCGACGCTTCCGGATGTTCATCTCGCTCCAGATCAGCAATGTCGACAGGCTGCCGGCCGGCACCGCCGCCAGCTATGCCGCCCGCGACCGCAGTTTCGAGATCGGCCGCGAGAATTGCGACTGGACACTGTCGGACCCGGACAAGTTCATTTCGGGCCGGCACTGCGAGATCCGCTACCAGGCGGGTTCGTTCTGGCTCTACGATCTCTCGCGCAACGGCACTTTCGTCAACGGGTCCAGCCAGCGCCTGAGCGGGCCGCATCGGCTGGCCCAGGGAGACCGGCTGCTGATCGGCCGCTACGTCGTCGGCGTTTCGATCGAAGACGAACGGGCCGCGACCGGACATCCGCAGGCTAGGACGGGATCGACGCAGCGCGAGCTGCCACCCTCGCCCGGCGGCCCGCCGGATCCCGGCCATGAGCCGTTCTTCAGTCCGGCGGAACAGCGCCCGACCGGGACGGCGCCCATCTCCAGATCCTCGGCCCCGCAGCCCGGTCCGGCGGCCCCGGCCAATCGGCCGGCGGAAGCGGACGCGATGCTGCGGGAGATCGCCAGGGCGGCGGGCATCGCGCCTGAATTGCTGCAGTCGCGCGACCCGCACGATGTCGCGGCCGAGATCGGCTCCGTGCTGAGGACCACGGTCGAGCAACTATCCCTGCTGCTCAAGGCGCGTGCGGCGGCAAAGGTGCTCGCCAAGAGCTCGCACCGCACGATGATCGGCGCCGAGGACAACAACCCGCTGAAATTCGTGCCGGGCACCGACGACATATTGGAGATCATGTTCGCCAGGCGCAGAGCCGGCTATCTCGATGCCAGGCGCAGCGTCGAGGATGCGTTCCGCGACCTGAAGACGCATGAGATCGCGACCTACGCCGCCATGCAGGCCGCGCTGTCCAGGCTGCTTGACGACCTGTCGCCGGAGGCGATCGCCAAAAAGATCCCGCCGGCGTCCTTCTCGTCCAGAAAGAGCCAGGCTTGGGATGCGCTTGTCGCGACCTGGCGGACGATGGAAGACAAGCACGAGAACGGCATGCTGGATGTCTTCCTCGCCTATTTCGCCGAAGCCTACGCCAAGGCCGACAAGCAGAAATAGCTGCACGGCACGGACCGCGCCGGCCGTATGTGACGGGTCTCATAGAAGAAGCCGCCCCTTCGAGCATCTTGCTCTCCGATTTCAATCGGCGGGCCGTTTCAATTGGGTATCCGGGCGACTAGAATGCCCAGGGACGCTTGCCCGGCGGGCAAAGCGGCGTGGCTTGGGGCGTGTGCAGCAATGTCATGTTTCGGCGAGATGAGCCTTTCCGTGCGGCCCGCCGCTGAGGTTCAGCCTGAAACGCGTTTCCCCGGGCAAAAACCTGCTCATTGCAATTCGACGGCGGGTCATCGCCGATGAGCTCAAAGGACGATCCTTCCAGGCCGGCGGATAGAACCGTCATCCGCGCGCCGCGGCCGAAGCAGAAGCCGCTTGCGGCTCCCGAGCGATCCGGTCCGGAAGGCGCACGGCCTGCTCCATCGCCCGCCCGCGAAGCGACAGTGTTCGACCCCGGCGGCGGCCAGCAGATGCCAACCGGCTGGTCGTCCGGAACAGTGCTGTTTCAAGGGCCAACCCAGGGAGCAGAGGCCAATGCGACGCCGGGGCTGCCGCAGGATGCCCTGCTCGCCGCCGCCGAGGGCGTGCAATACGCCGCGACAAATCCGATCCTTGCCGCGGCGGCGCCGCTGCTGATGCTCTTCGGCCAGTTGCGGCTGATGCCGGTCGAACGGCAAGCAGCACCCTTGGCGGAGCGTATCGCTGACGCGATCGAATCCTTCGACCGCGCGATAGCCAAAGCCGGCGTAGCCGAGGAAGACGCACGCATCGCGAAATTCGCCCTTTGCGAAACCGCCGACGACCTCGTCGGCAATCTGCCCTGGCCGGACGAGGACAGCTGGCTTCAGCACAGCCTGGCGGCGCGGTTCTTCCACACCCAACCGACGGGCACGGGCTTCTACGAAGCGCTGAACAAGATTCTCGCCAAGCCGGAAGCGCATTACGACCTGCTCGAACTGATGCATGCCTGCCTGTCGCTGGGTTTCGAAGGCCAGTATCGCGCGCTGGCCAAAGAACGAAACACGCTCGAACGGGTCCGGCGCGACGTCTACGACACGCTGCGCTACTTCAAGCCGCGCGCCAATGATGACATCTCGCCACGCTGGCAAAGCATGGCGGCGGCGTTGCCGAAGCCAGGGGCGCGGCTGCCGCTCTGGGCGGTCGCGGCCGCCGCGGCGACGCTGGCGACAGCGGTCTTCTTCGGACTGCGGGTGCTGATCACCGATGAAGGCGACGCGACCGCCGGCGAATTGCTGGCGCTCAACCCGTCGACGCCCGTCACCATCGAGCGCGCCAGCGTGGCGGCGCCCACTGAGCCAGCGCAAGCCAGCCCGCCACCGCCCGCGGTTCCGGATACCACCCAGATCGACCGCATCCGCGCCGCACTTGCCAAGGAGATCGCCGATGGCGGACTGAGCATCGGCGAGAAGGGCCAGTTCATCGTCATCGAGATCAACAACCAGCTTTTGTTTGCGCCCGGCCAGGCGGAACTGAAGCCGCAGTTCCAGCCGATCGCGGCCGACATCGCCACGGCGCTCGATGCCGAAAGCGGGCCGATCTCCATCGTCGGCCACACCGACAATGTGAAACCGAAGAAGTCGAGCATTTTCAAATCGAATTTCGATCTTTCCGTCGCTCGTGCCAAGGCTGTCCAGGCATTGATGGCCAAGCAGTTGAAGGACCCGTCGCGGCTGAGCGCCGACGGCAAGGGCGAGGACGAACCGATCGCCGACAATGGCACGGTGGACGGCCGCGCCAAGAACCGCCGCGTCGACGTGATGATCCCGAAACAGGAGACCTTGCAGAACGGCTCCGCGGAGAACGGCGACTGATGCGCTGGATGCTGCGGATCTTCAGCTTGGCTGCGCTTGCCGGTTTCTCGGCGGCGGTCTGGTATGCCGGGCCGCTGATCCGCTTTGCCGATACACGCCCGCTCGGGCCTGTGTGGCTCAGGGCCACGATCATCGGCGTCAGCGTTGCGATGCTTGCGCTGTTCTACGGGGTCCGCTTCTGGCAGCGGCGCAAGGCGCAGAAAGCGCTCGAAACGTCCATCGCGCGCGGCGATGAGCGCAACGACGATTCACAGGTGCTCGAAGCGCGCATGAGCGAAGCCATCGCGACGCTGAAGCGGACAAGCGGCAAGCGCAATTTCCTCTATGACATTCCCTGGTACATCATCATCGGCCCGCCAGGCGCAGGCAAGACGACGGCGCTGGTCAATTCCGGGCTGAAGTTCCCGCTTGCCGGCTCCGGCAGCGCGCAGCCGCTGGCCGGCGTCGGCGGCACGCGGTCGTGCGACTGGTGGTTCACCGACGAGGCGGTGCTGATCGACACGGCCGGCCGCTATACGACGCAGGAATCGGACCGCGAGCGCGACAAGGCAAGCTGGCTCGCCTTCCTGGGATTGCTCAAGAAGCACCGCACCAAGCAGCCCATCAACGGCGTGATCCTCGCCATCAGCCTTGCCGACCTGATCGGCTTCGACGACCGGCAGCTCGACGCGCATATCACCGAGATCAGGAGCCGCCTGCGCGAATTGCACGAGACGCTGAAGGTCCAGTTCCCGGTCTATCTGCTCTTCACCAAGGCCGATCTCGTCGCCGGTTTCATGGATTATTTCGGCGATTTCGACGAGACGCGCAGGCGCAAGGTGTGGGGCGCGACATTCCAGACCGCCGACCGCACCAGGAACATGGCCGGCGAGGCGCCGGTGGAATTCGACAGGCTGGCGAAGCGGCTCGCCGAAGAAGTCGCCGACCGTCTGCAGGAAGAGCCCGACCCGGTGGCGCGGATCGCGCTGTTCGGTTTTCCTGCCCAGTTCGGCGCGCTGAAGAACCGGATAACGCAGTTTGTCGGCAGCCTGTTCGATATCTCGCGGTCACAGGTCAATGTCAGCCTGCGCGGGCTCTATTTCTCTTCGGGCACACAGGAAGGCACGCCCTTCGACCAGGTGCTTGGCGCGATCGGACGCAGTTTCGGCAGTGCTTCGCAAGCGCATCTTTCCGGCGCCGGCAAGAGCTTCTTCCTGCACGACCTGCTGGCCAATGTGATTTTCCCGGAATCGGGCTGGGTGTCGTTCGACCGGGCAGCCGAGCGGCGCGCGAAGCTCGCCAGGTTCGGCGGCCTGGCCGCGATCGCGCTGGCGGCGTTGGCGGCGCTCGGCCTGCTGGGTCTAAGCTTCTTCGCCAACAAAGCGCTGATCGCTTCCACACGCCAAGCCATGGCGCATTATCGCGACAGCGCCGATAGCCTGCTCAAGAGCACCACGGTGACGGACGTCGACCTCGAAAACGTCATCGGTCCGCTCGACCAGCTGCGCAACCTGCCGGCCGGCTTCGAAAATAGCGACCAGGGAAAGCCGATCGAGGAGACGTTCGGGCTCAGCCAGCGCGAGAGGCTGCTGTCGGCTTCCAAGACAGCCTATCGGCAGGCGCTGGAGCAGACCTTCCGCTCGCGGCTGCTGGTGCAGGCCGAACGGACGATCCAGGCCAGGATGGCCGATCCGGTCGCGCTCTACGAGCCGCTCAAGATTTACCTGATGCTGGGCGGCAAGGCGCCGAAGGTCGACGACGAGCTGATCGTCTCCTGGATGAGGCAGGACTGGGAAGAGAACCGCTACCCCGGCGAGAACAACCGCGAGGGCCGCGCACAGCTCGAAAAGCATCTGCGCGCCATGCTTGCGCTCGACGACGCTTACGATCCAACCTTCGAGCTCAACCAGCCGCTGGTCGAGGCCGCGCAGCGCTCGCTCGGACGCATGAGCCTCGCCGACCGCGCCTCGGCGCAAATTAAGTCGGCGGTCTACGCGGCAAAGCTGCAGGATTTCTCCATCGCCGCGAAAGCCGGCCCGGAAGCGCAACTGGTGTTCGAGCGCACGGATGGCAGCGAGCTCACCGATCTTCAGGTCCCCGGTCTTTACACGCGCGCCGGGTTCAATCGCTTCTTCCTGCCGCAGCTCTCGCGCATCGCGCAGATGCTCGTCGACGACCAGTGGGTGCTCGGCGGCGGCGGCGAACAGGGCGGCATCGACCAGGACCTGCCCAGGCTCGGTCCCGAGCTCATAGACCGCTACGGTAAGGAATTCGCCGCCGCCTGGAACGGCGTGCTCGACCAGTTGAAGCTCAAGGCAATGCTGAAGGACAAGCCGCAATATCTGGCGCTCTCCGCCCTCGCGACGCCGGATTCGCCCCTCGACCAGCTCTTCACCGCGATCGCCGATGAAACCGCACTGACGAAGGACAGCGGCGCCGAGGGCGATATCGGCACGGCGCAGCAGGATCCCGCCAGCATGGCCAAGGGACTGGCCCGTATCGGCCTGCAGATCGCCGGCGGCAAGTCGCAAAGCCGCGCCGGCGCAAGCTCGGCCATTGCGCAGAATGCCGGCGCCAGCGTCGAGGCGCAGTTCCGTTCGTTCCAGGCGCTGGTCGGCGGGGCCGCCGGGCGCCGGCCGCTCGATGCGCTGACGCAGAACTTCCACGACATCTTCCAGAGCCTGAAGCTCGCGGCCGATATCCCCACGCAGACCGAACGCGTCAACGCCAACCTGCAGCTGCAGATCTCGACGCTACGCGCCAATGTCTCGCGCCTGCCCAAGCCGCTGGCGCGCATGGTCAACGCGGCGGCGGACGAGCTCGAAGGCAATGTCGCCGCGGCCTCCGTCGCCAACCTCAACCAGACCCTCGACCAGACGGTGACGCGCGTCTGCGAGGAGGCAGTCAACGGCCGCTATCCCTTCACCCGCGACGGCGCCGACGAGATTTCGATGGCGGATTTCACCAAGCTGTTCGCGCCGGGCGGCCTGATGGACCGTTTTTTCGCGCAGAACCTCGCACCGCTGATCGACATGACCGGCCAGGAATGGACCTGGAAACAGGATGCGCGTTCGAGCAAGGACCTTGCAAAATCGACCTTGAAGGCGTTCCAGTCGGCGGCGGAAATCCGCAGCGCCTTTTTCCCTTCCGGCGGCTCGGTGCCCTCGGTCTCGATCACCATCACACCCACATCGGTGAACAGCGAAGTCGACAGCGCTGTGCTCAACGTCGACGGGCAGACGGTCCAGAGCGCGCAGGCCGGCAACGCGCCGAGCATCGTGACATGGCCGAGCGGCGCCGCTTCCGGATCGGCGAGTCTTACCCTCGTGCCGGAAATGCCCGGTCGCGAGTCCGCGCTCAAATTCGACGGGCCGTGGGCGTTGAAGCGGCTTTTCGACAAGGCGACCATCACCGGCGACGGCGCCAACACCGAAGCGCGCTTCGTGATCGGCGGGCGCGATATCGCCTACACGGTCCAGGTCGGCTCGGGCGCCAATCCATTGCTCCTGCCGGCCTTGTCCGGCTTCAGCTGTCCGAAGGCGTTCTGAGATGGCCGGCGCGAAGCTTCATTTCGATACTCTAATGTACACGCTTGTGGCAGAGTGGCGTGGGCACGCGGCCCGTGGCTGGTCACAGAGGACGCTCACGAAGCGCTTGGTGGCAAATTGAGCACTGTCGCCCTCCCCATCGAAAGCTTCGGCGTGAGCCACAAGGGCTGCGTGCGCGACCACAACGAAGACAATTACCTCATTGAACCGCAGACGGGGCTCTGGGTGGTGGCCGACGGCATGGGCGGGCATGAGGCCGGCGAAGTCGCCTCGGCCAGCATTGTCGACCATCTGGCGACGATCGGTATTGCGAGCTCGGCGCCGGACCTTCGCGCCCGCTTCGAGGACCGGCTGAGCCGCGCCAATGCCGAAATCCGCGATATATCGCGCTCGCGCGGCACCACCATCGGCTCCACTTTCGCGGCCTTGCTTGCCATGGATGGACGCTTCGCCTGCCTGTGGGCCGGCGACAGCCGCATCTATCTCGTGCGCAATGGCTCGATCTTCCAGGTTTCGAAGGACCACACCGAGGTGCAGGAACTGCTCGACCGCGGCATGATCAGCGCCGAGGAAGCGCGCAACTGGCCGCGCCGCAATGTGATCACGCATGCGGTCGGCGTCAGCGACGAGCTCGAGATCGATTTCCAGCAGGGCGAGCTTATGGCGGGCGATGTTTTCGTCCTGGGCACCGACGGACTGACCGCGCATGTCAGCGACGCCGAGATCGAGGCCGCGGTCAAATCCGCCACGCCGCGGGCGGCATGCCAGACCCTGCTGGACATGGTGCTGGCGCGCGGCGGAACCGACAATGTGACCATCGTACTCGTGAAGATCGGCGGCGGGCAGAGCGGCGCGCTCCATCCGGATCGGTCCGCAGTGGAGGGCCTGGCCAGATGAGCGACGACGACAGGACACGGATTTCGGCGAACGTCACCTATGCGGGTGTCGGCACGCAGCTCAGCGGCATCTACGAGCTCGACGAGAGGATCGCCTCCGGCGGCATGGGCGAAGTCTATCGCGGCCATAACATCCAGACCGGCGACCATGTGGCGATCAAGATCGTGCTGCCCGAATTCGCCCGCGATCAGACGATCCTGTCGCTGTTCCGCAAGGAAGCATCGATCCTCAACCATCTGTCGCACGACGCGGTGGTGCGTTACCACGTGTTTACGATCGATACGGGGATCGGCCGCCCCTATCTGGCGATGGAGTTCGTGGACGGCCAATCGCTGTTCGACGTCATGCGGCGCGGGCCGATGCCCGGAGAGGACGTGCGCCGGCTTTGCCATCGGCTCGCATCGGGGCTCGCCGCAGTGCATAAGGCTGGCGCGGTGCACCGCGACCTCTCGCCGGACAACATCATTCTGCCGGGCGGGCAGGTCGAGCGCGCCAAGATCATCGATTTCGGCATTGCCCGGTCGGCCACCGTCGGCGGCGAAACGCTGATTGGAGGCAAATTTGCCGGCAAATACAACTACGTCTCGCCGGAACAGCTCGGCCTCTATGGCGGCGAGGTCAGCGAGCAATCCGATATCTACAGCCTCGGCCTGGTGCTGGCCGCGGCGCTGCGCGGAAAGCCGCTCGACATGAGCGGGTCGCAATATGAGGTCATCGAAAAGCGCCGGGCCGTGCCGGACCTGTCGGATATCGATCCCGATTTCCGCGAGCTGATCGAAGCCATGCTGCAGCCGGATCCGCGCGACCGGCCGGCCAGCATGGCCGAGATTGCCAGGGCCTCGCGCGGCGAGGATCTCGAGGCGACATTGCCGCCGCCGGTGTCGTTTGGCGCACGCGAACGCTCCGGCCTGCCGCGCGCCGGTTGGACGGCGCCGCCGGACTCAAAGCCCCAACCCCCACTACCCGGCGAGCCGCGCTTCGTTGAGCATGTACGCCCAGCATATCTGTCGGAGCCACGCCCCGCGCCCGCTGCCGCCCCGGCCAGCGCGCCCGCACCGGCCGCACCCAAAAAGACTTCGCGCATGCCCGCCATCGCCGGAGGGGTCGCGGCTCTCGCTGTGCTGGTTGGGGGCGGCGTTTATTTCAGCGGTGTCCTGGCGCCCCCGCCGGCAGCGGGAACATCCAAGCCGCTGACGCCGAAGCCGGTCGCCGAGACCGCCAAGCCGGTGGCCGAGGCGCAGCCACCGGAGGCGCCGAAATCTCAGGCGCAGGCACCGGCCGCGGCTCGACCGCAGGCGCCGAAACCTGACAGCGCCGCCACCATTGAGACGGCGAAGCCGCCCGCCCAACCCGATGCGGTGGCCAAGACGCCCGTCGAGAGCCCGGCCCCGCCTGCCATTCAGCCGGAGAGCGAGGCCAACAGCCAACCGCATCTCCCACAGGTCGAGACCAAACCGGCGCGACCGCCGGCGGCGCAATCGCCGATGCCTGCGCCGGCTCCCGCGCCAGCGGCCGTCGAAAGCCAGAAGCCGGTGCAGCCTGTAGGCAAGCCGGCGGCCAAGACGCCGGAACCGAGCCAGGCGGCTGAGAACAAGCCGGCGCAAAAGGCAAATCCGCCGGCGGCCAAGCCGAGCGTAAAAGAGCTCGTGGACATGCTTTCCAAGTTGCCCAAGCCGGCGGCTTCCCCGCCCCCGGCTTCGCAAAGCCAGGCATCGACGCAGCCGACCCCTCCGCCGGCCGAGCCGAAGGCGCAGACCCCAAGACCCAGCCAGCCGGAAACGCCGATCGCGCCGGCACAACCAGCGCAGCAAGCGCAGACACCAGCGGCCAAGCAGCCCGACAACACCGACGTCGCCATCAATGTGCCCAAGCCGGCGCTCCCGTCAGCGGAAGACGATATGGCCAAGTGGAACGACCAGCGCTCTTGGGTGCGCGATTTCACAGGCGGCAGCTGTTTTTATGCAAACGTAACGTCGGGACCCGGCGCCACCCCGACGATCGAGGGATACGCAACGGCGGTGCAGCCCTTCGAACAATTGCTCAACGATTTCCAGACGAGGTTCCATGTCGAGCCGGACATCAGTGTGCGCCTCATCACGCTCTCCCAGTGCGGCGTGCCCACTTTCCTTCGCTTCCTCGACCGGAGTTCTGCCGCGAAACCACAGCTTGTGCTCGACCTGACAGCGGTCCCGGACGGCTCGCCGGTTAGCGGCGCTCTCTATACGGGCGGCGGGCTGATCTCGAACATCATGCTGATCGACCACAAGGGCATCGCCTTCAATCTTGATGACCGCATGGTGCGGCAAACCGATAAGGTGACCTTCAACATCCCGATCGGTCTTGCCGCCCCGGACAAAGCAGCCGGCAAGGCGGTGCCGCAGATCATGCTGGTGATCACCGGGCCTAAGGACATCCAGGCCGCCATGTTCTCCAGGCCGACGCCGGCCTCGGAGCTTTTGCCCAGGATCCTCGAAGAGATCGAGGCCGACGGGTCGCAGTTCTCCGCCACGGCCACCTATTTCCGGCTTGGCGGATAGCATGAACGCCGATGGATCTTCGCCGCCCGCGTACCTTGAGCCGGTTCTCGCCACGCAAGCAGCGTAGCCGGCTCCGATTGCTGTTCCCGGGCCGCGTGACGCTTGCGGCGCTCGGCGCGGCGCTGCTCTCGATGCTTTCGCCCGGCAAGGCGCATGCCGAATTCACCGTCTGCAATCAGACGCTCGACGTCGTCAATCTGGCGGTCGGGCAGGAAGTCGACAATGCCGACCAGACGGATGGCTGGTGGACCATCGGCGCCAACCAATGCGTCAACGTCATCCGCGAGGAGCTGGCCAACCGCTACATCTATCTCTACGCGACGGACGTCTTCGGCCACGCGATCCTCAACGGGTCGACCGAGATGTGCATCGACCGGCGGCGCTTCTCGATCCGGGGCATCGAGGAGTGCTGGCAGCGCGGCCATATCGCGGCGCGCTTCGTCGAGGTCGACACGCTCGAGCAGGTGCGCTGGACCTATTTCCTGACCGGAAACAGCCCGTGACGCACTCGATCGACACGAGCTTCAGGCAGAAGAAGCAGGCGCGGCTGGCCGAACGCCGGCGCAGGCTCTGGCGCCGGGCTCTCGGCGTCCTTGCCACACTCGCTGTCGTCGCTTTAGCCACCGGCTTCTATCTGACCAGGGACTATTGGTCGTTCGGTGACGAGGACGAGGAGCTGCATCCCGTCGAGGGCATGGAAGACGTGCCGCCCGATGCCTCGGTCTATGTGCCGGCGATCATCGATCTCGCCGGCGATCCGATGTGGATCACGCTGGCGCCCGATGCCGACACCGCGACGAAAGGCAAGACCGTCGCGCGCCCTGCCGAACTCGACAGTTCGGGCGCCTCGCCGCAGATCGAGATCCTCTCCGACGTGATGCTGAGCGCCAGCGAAAAGTTCATGACGACGATCCCGTCGACGCAGGAGGATTTCGCTTTCTTCCAGGCGCAGCGGCAAGCCGCTCCCAAGCCTTCCGCAGCGGCGCCCGGTGACGAGCAATCGGCCCCGCCCGCTCCGGCCGCAGCGCCGGACGGTCAGCAGGGCGCCCCGCAAGGCGATCTGGCGAACGACTTGCAGGCGGCGCCGGACGAGAGCGACACCGGCTCGGCGCCCAAGGCCGACGCCGACGATCCCGAGGCCGGCTGGGGCGAGACCATCGACCAGGGCGAAGCCGCGCTCCCGGCTTTCAAAAAAACCGCGATCGAGAACAACACGACCGTTGCGACCGTCACCAGCGAGTATCAGCGCTTCGAGGCGACCGAGGACACGTTCGTGAAGATCCTCAACGATCGCAGCCTGGATAGCGTGGCGCTCGATGCGCATTTCTCCGCCGATGATGCGAAGCTTGCCGGCGAGGCGCTGAAGACGCTGTTCAACCGCGACGGGCTGGAGTCCGGCTTTGTGGTGGCCATGCGCGGGTTCCGTCCGAACCGCGAGACGACCACCATGTCGCTGATGCAGGTCTCGATCTATGCCAAGAATGTCTATGTGGGCACGCTGACGCGCAATGCGGCCGGTGCCTTCGTGTCGGGCGTCGACCCCTGGGTCCGCGAGGACCTGTTCAACTATTCCGGCGCCTCCGACCAGGGCGGACCCAAGCGGCAATACCGCCTGCTCGATGCGATCTATTCGACGGCGGCGCGCAACAAGGTGCCGACCAGCGTCATCGGCGAGGCGATCATGTATCTGTCGCGGGGGCAGGATCTCGACGCCTTCGCCAGCGAGGACCAGCGCCTGGTGCTGATCTATTCGCAGACGCCGCGCGGCCAGGGCGAGATCTCCGGACGAGTGCTCTATGTCGGCGTCCAAGGCACGGACAAGAGCCTCGACTGCTTCGTCTTTCAGCAAAGCGATGGCCAGTATGCCTGTGTGACCGGCGACGATCAGGTGCGGTCGCTGACCGTCACCAACGGCATGGTCACGCCGGTCGCCGGCGTGATGACCTCGACCTTCGGCCCGCGCAAGCATCCGATCCTGGGCACGGTCCGCATCCACAAGGGCGTCGACTGGGCGGCGCCGGTCGGCACGCCGGTCGTGGCCGCCTTCGATGGCGAGATCTCCTTCCAGGGCGATGGCGGCAGCTACGGCAATCTGGTGAAGATCACGCATGCCAACGGCCGCGAGACGCGTTATGCGCATATGCAGAAATTCGCCATCACCAGCGGCGTCGGCACCAAGGTGAAGGCCGGCGACGTCATCGGCTATATCGGCACCACCGGGCTTTCGACCGGCCCGCATCTGCATTTCGAGCTCTACCAGAACGGCGAGGCGATCGACCCGCTGGGCACGGTCACCTCGGTCGCCGCTTCCGTCTCAATCAGTTCCGGCGGCTCCGGCGATGCCGCGGTCGAGACGCTGACCGACCGGATCGTGCATGTCGAAAGCGGCGGCAGCGCCCGCGCCAAGAACCCGCTTTCCTCGGCAACCGGCGCCGGCCAGTTCATCTCCAAGACCTGGATCCGGATGATGAACACCTATCGGCCCGACCTTGCCCGCTCGCTGTCGACCGCCGACCTGCTTGCGCTTCGCTACGACGCCACGCTGTCGCGTGAAATGGTGCGCAACCTAGCGCGCGAAGGTGAAGCCTATCTGCGCGCCCGCGGCCACCAGATTTCTGCCGGCCGGCTCTATCTGTGCCATTTCCTCGGCATGGAGGGCGCGCATCAGGTGCTGGCGGCGCCGGCTTCGTCGCAATTGAGCGCCGTTCTGGGATCGGCCGTCATCCAGGCCAACCCGTTCCTGACCGGCAAGACCGTCAGCTACGTCGTCGATTGGGCCGAGCGGAAGATGGGGCAGAAGGTGCCGCGCGTGGTGACCGATCAAGGCCAGCCGACGACGACCACGACGGAAGTCCGGCAGACCTCTCCCGAGTTCGAGAAATACAAGCAGGCGGTCATCGCGCTGATTGGTTCTATTCAGAATACGCTGGCGCCCGGCTAACCGTGGTCTTTCGGCTCATCAGGCAACAGCGTTTTTCGACGCGCGGCGAGCTGGAACATTTCAGGGGATTCGACGTTGCCGGCCATGGTCAAAAAACAGTCCAACGACAACGGTTCATACTTCGAATTCGACGTCATGCGCGAAGCGTTCAGGCGCTGGGTGGATGAGGACAAGGCTCCTGAAGATCAATGGCGGCCGCGCGCAACGAAGCTGGTCCGTATCATGACCGGGGACGACTACGTCGACCCCAACATGGTCGAATGGATCATGCGTAAAAAACCCCAGCGCTGAGGGGGATCGGCGCTGGGGCTCTTTGGGCATGTACGCTGTACCAGCATGGCCGAATATCAGCCTGCGCTAATATCGTAAACGAGTGGTAAATCGCTTCCCTTAAATTAGGGCCGTGAAGGCCTCGGCTGTATAAGGTTTCCGTCGATCGCGTTGGGCAAATGCGGATGTGTGGTCGCTTTGATCGATCCCGTTGTGATCGCGTCGGCGGGCGGGAGGATCACCATCTGTCCCTTGTGGTGGTCCGGCCAAATCGGCTGGGTGGCGAAAAAGAAAGCGGCCCCGATAATACATGCCAGCAACAGGGCGGCGAACAAGTTTGCAATGATTTCGCCAAGCTGCATGCGGGCACTTTCCTGACAATGAAACACCCGCCGCTTCGCAGGTCGCGGCGGGTGTTTTCTTCTTGCAATCGCAACTGACGATGAAGGGACGATGCTCGCCAGTCTGAGATCCAAATGGAATAGCTGGCGGATTGTTTCAGCCGATGGACCATTGCGCAGCGACATCCGACTTCGGTCGGAATCGAAGGTCGAGGGCCCGAGAAAGAAGAGCGATCGACAGTCCCAGACCAGCGGATGAACGCGGCATCCTTGCCGGTGATATGCCTTGCCAAATCGGCTAACCGGCCCCACCGGAGATGGGCAGCATCCACGGTTTCAGCGCCTATGTGTTTGTTGAAGGCCCGCCCTGATATTGCGGCTTAGATCAGGATGACGTTTCGTTGAATCGCCATCCTGATCTAACTTTTTGTTGGAGCATGATCTTCTCCGAAAACCGGTTCCCACTTTTCGGGCTCATGCTGATCGAGAATGCGAGTCCGGCCTGTCGGCAAGACCCCATCGGCAGTTCGCTAAGAGCTGATCGGCGCCGGTCGCCTATTCCGTCCTGATCCGCATTTCCACGCGGCGGTTGACCGGGTCGTAGGGATTGGCGACGCGGGGGTGCGACTTGCCGAGGCCGACCGCTTCGAGCCGCGCCGATTCAACGCCGTTCGCTTCGAGGAAGGCGGCCACCGATTGCGCCCTTCGCTGCGACAGGTCCTGGTTGTAGCGATCCGGGCCGGTCGCGTCGGTGTGGCCTTCGACGACGAAGCTGAACGTGCTCAGCCGATTGTCCTTCAGCGCCTTGGCGAACTCGTCCAGCTCCTTGCGCGCGGTCTGGTCGAGCTGGGCCGAGTCCAGGGCAAAATTGATCATCATGTCGAGCCCGGCCTTCTGGGGCGGTGCCTCGTTCTTCTCGGCCTTGCTCTTGCACTCTTCCTCCGTGCCGACGCAGATGCCGCGCGACGCGCCGAGATTGCTCTGGCCGGCGAAGAATTTTACGATGTCTTCCGATTTCTGAAGCGGATCGGCGTAAACGTGCATTGAAAAAAGCACGGCCGCCAATGCCAAGGCTGAGCTGCCCCACCGCATGACCGTCACTCCTATTTGAACGGGCCTGTTTGAACGGGTTTTCGCTGGCGCGGACTATATCAAATCTTGAAACGATTGTCTGTGAACAAGCGCACGTTGCGAATGGCTGCGGCCTGTTAGAGGTTAAGGCTTGACCGCCGCTTAGCCGCGGGTTTCAGTGCTATTTGTGCCGGTGCTCGGGGTGTGGCAGCGATGGCCAATGAACTCGGATACAGAACGGCAAGGGATCTGTTTCTTGCCTGCCCCGCGATCGCCCGGGACATGAAATCGCCAGCCGCCGCCCAGCCCCCGTTGGAATTCTGCCGCACCTTGCTCTCCGGGCGGGTGCCGGAGGAAGCCGTCACGTTCTGCGCCTACCTTCTGCCCGAGCGCGCGGCCGTCTGGTGGGGACATGAATGTCTGAGCAATGTCGCCGAGCTCCTTGCCGAAAGGGATCTCGAATTGCTCGCTCTCGTCACTGACTGGGTGGGCGAGCCAAGCAATCCCCGCCATCGGGCAGCGCTCAGCAGCGCCGTCGATCCGTCGTCGACCACGCCGGCTGCATGGATCGCCCTGTCTGCGGCGTGGCGTGACCCGACCTTCGATATGCTATCGACCGGATTTCCCGCCGCCCACGCCGTCAACGCCGGGATCCTGGCGGGGCTGGCCCGCGTCGCGACCGCGGACCGCTTTGGCGTGCTTTCCGCCTTCGTCGAAATGGGCATCCAGATGGTGGAGATGGAGGCGCAACGCCAATCGGTCGACGCGTATTAGGGCGGGTTTATTGGCAGCCGCCGCGGCTTCAGGGGCGAGTTCGGCCGCCTGGGCGCGCCGTTCGGCGAGCGCCTTGTTCGCCCTCGGGAGATTCCGTCGGAACCGGAGAACTTAGCGGACGTTGCTTACCACCCGCCGCCACCACCGCCGCCACTGCCACCCAGAGGCTCAATCACGGGCGCGGTTTCGGTCGTGACCGGTTTGACCAGCTTCTTGGCGGTAACCTTCTTCTGCTGGACCACCTTAACTTTGGGCTCGGTCGTCGTGCGAACGGCCTTCGTACGATATTTCGTCGTCGGCGCCGGCTCGACCGTAGGCGCCACGGTCGTGCACCCTGCAACCGCAAAGGATAGGAATGTTGCGATGACCGCCTGCTTCAATGCCCTGCCCACCACTTCCTCCTTGTTGATCAAAACAGGTCCCGACGCGGATTGGCTTGCTCCCAGACGGCTCTGGCCGTCTTGATCAGTTGGTCGTCGACCGAGCCGCCGGTGGGGATTTTCGATTTGAGTTCCGAGCGCAGTTGCTTCAACGCGGCCGACTTCGGCTTCGCGCCGAACTGCGCCAGTGTCGTGCGCGCGCCCGGCAACTCGTTGCGGAGATCAAGCCCTGCGGCGAACGCCAGATAGCGGACGGCCATGGCCTGATCGGATTTGTCGCCTTTCTGCATTTCGATGGCCGCGCGGTCGTATGCCGCCGAGTAGTCGCCGCGGTCCGTCGCCAGTTCGAACAGCCTCTGCGCCTCAGCAAGGTTCCGGTCCACTCCCTCACCGTCCCTGTACATGCGCGCCAAGCTGCCGGGCGCATAAGGCTGGCCGAGCTCCATCGCCTTCTGGAACAGCGCCTGCGCCTGCTTGGTGTCCTTCTCGACGCCGCGTCCGCTGAGATAATTGCGTCCGAGAATGTTCATCGAATACATATCCTGGCGCGCCACGCCGGCCTTCAGGAAAGCGACAGCGCGCGCCGGGTCGGCAGGCACGCCGTTGCGGCCTTCGGTGAAGATCGCGGCTAGATCGTTCATGGCGTAGGTGTGTCCCATGGCCGCGGCTTTCAGCAGCAGGTCCAAGCCCTTGCCGGTATCGCGCTGGACGCCGAGACCATTGAACAGGGCACGTCCCCATGCGGTCATTCCATAGGGGTCCCCTTTGTCGGACGCCTTCGCATAGAAGCCATTTGCCTTCTTGGGATCCACGGCCGTCCCTATGCCGGACGAGGCGATATAGCCGAGCTCGAACACCGCGCGGACATGACCCTTGTCGGCAGCCTTCTGGATGGACTTCTTCGCTTCCTCGACCTTGCCGGCGGCGAGCAGCGCGCGGCCGAGTTCGTAGTGGAAGCGGGCGACGTCGGGATAGGCCTTCACCGCCGCCCGGCAGGCCTCCACCGCGCCGGCGCCGATCTCGTTCGGCAGCAGGCCAGGGACGACGCCCTGCAGGTCCAAAGGCTCGCCTGCCTGCGTGTCGCATGGGTCGACGCTCGGCGAAAGCTTCATCGTCGCCGGTTTCGACGGCGTGTTGTCAGCCGTGATCTCGAAGCCGACGATCAACGGTTTTGCGGCGCCTATCTGCGGTTCGTAGCGCAGTTGATCGACTTCACCGGCCATCAGGCTCGATTGGGGCGACAAGGTCCGATCCGGCAGGGACAGCGTCCCGGTTGCCGGATAATTCGCGAGCTTCACGCTGACGCCCGGATCCTTGGTCGGGACGTCCAGCTTCAGCGGCACGGGGCCGACACCGACCGGAATCTTGACATCGCGGTTCTCGATCGCTTCGGCGGCGCCGGCGATGTGGATGCCGCGCTCCACCACCTCCTGCTTCTGCTCAGACTCCAGCGAGGCCACGAGTTGCTTGCCCGCGGCACCCTCGCCATTCTTGACCCGGAATACCAGTATGCCCTGCGATCCGCCGCCCCATTCGTCATGCGCGGCATAGGCCAGCATGTCGACCTGGTCCTCGGCGTCGGCACCCTTCGGCACATCCATCGCGAGTCGCGGCAGATCCTTGCCGTCTATCGGCTCGCCCGTTGCGACCGGCTTGCCGTCCAGGATCAGACGCCCCAGCGCCGGCGGCCTTTCGATGCTGATGGTGACCGCGCCGCCATCGACATCGACCGGAACCGGCAGGCCGAGCGCGACCGGTCCGACGCCCGAGGGCACGGTCTTTTCCAACACTGGCGGCAAAGCCGGCCGGTTGGCGCGGCGCATCAGCACCACCTCGTCGATGAGCGAGGAATTCTCCCACGGAACCTGCGCGCCCTTGGTGGCCTCGACCACGTCG
The DNA here is from genome assembly GCF_037179585.1 of Mesorhizobium argentiipisi (SeqCode). Lineage (NCBI taxonomy): Bacteria > Pseudomonadati > Pseudomonadota > Alphaproteobacteria > Hyphomicrobiales > Phyllobacteriaceae > Mesorhizobium > Mesorhizobium argentiipisi (SeqCode). Next base: position 40,355 of record NZ_JAPYKO010000021.1, on the reverse strand, counting down.
CGGCGCACGGCCGCCATCACCGAGCGTATCTCCTGGTTCGGCGCCAGCGCGCGGCGGGAGAAGGCGGATGAAAACGGACTGAGATCGCCGGACCCGTCATAGGCGACGGCGCCGGGCTCCGTGGCGAAGGCGATCAGCGTGTTCAGCGAACTTTTCACCTGCGCCAGGCCGGTGCCGCCGGCCGCGATCAACTGGTCGCGCAGCCAGTAATCCTTGCGCGGGAACGGGTTGTTGCGGCAGGCGTCGAGGATGATGACCTGGATCTTCGATTTGGCGCGCAACTGCTGCAGGACATCGTCGAGCTTGACCGCCTGGACCTCGATGTCGGCCGCATCCTTGAGCGACGCGTCGACCGGGATCAGGAAATTCTCTCCGCCGATCTGAAAGCCGTGGCCCGAATAATAAACAACCGCCAGATCGGCCCCGTCCGCCGCCGCGAGATAATTGCGGAACTCCTTCTCGAACTGGAGCTTGGTCAGGTCCTTGGCGACGAACACATCGAAGCCGGCCAGCCGGAACGTGCTCGACACGTCTTCGGCATCCTTGTCGGGATTCTTGAGGGCCGGGATTTCGCGGTATTCGGAATTGCCTATGACAAGCGCAACCCTTCGATCGGCGTGCGCCTGCACAGTCGCGAGGCCCACGAGGATCAAGGCTGCAATCAGCGCGCAGCATCGCAGCATGGCAAAATCCCTAACTGCTATCATCCTGTCGGCCACAAGAACGCAGCTTGCGGCATCGTGGTCTGTTAAAGACTTCACAATCTGCCAAGACGGAAAGGAGACGCCCCCGCGATGGCAGGCAGGTCGCGTATCAAATAAACTACTAAAATAACTCAGAGGCGCGGTCGCCGCAATGACCTGGGCAAGCGCATCGCCGCTGTTCGGCGCAGGATCGCGATCAGCGAGCCATGCCGGCTCAGGGAAGCATCCAGCTCACCGGCCATTGCCTCCGCGCCGCACTCCGCGTTTATTAAACGCTGCGAAAGCAACTGCCGAGAACCAGATGCTGATAGAGACGAAGCTTCAGCCGCCTCATTTGCGCGACGCCCTGGTCCGCAGGCCTCGGCTGCTGCGCACCCTGGACACCGCGACCGCGGGAAAGCTGACTGTGGTGACTTCGCCTGCCGGCTTCGGCAAATCGACCCTGCTCTCGCAATGGGCGGCCGGGATATCCGGCGGCATAGCCCAGGTAGCGTGGCTGTCGATCGACCGGCTCGACAACGATCTCGCCCGCTTCCTCAAATATCTCGCCGCCGCCTTCCACCGCGTCGACCCCGACATTGCCGGCAACGCGGAATCGCTGATCGACTCCAGCCCGGTGACGCCGGTCGATTCCATCGTCACCGCCATCATCAACCAGTTGTCGCGGCGCACCGCGCCGATCTACCTCGTCCTTGACGATGCGCATCTGATCGTCTCCGGCGAGATCGCCGCCTGCATCAACATGCTGGTCGCCTATGCGCCGCCGGCCTTGCGCATCGTGCTCGCAACCCGCGGCGAGCTGCCGCTTGAGCTCGCCCATATGAAGATGAAGGGGCATGTCGTCAGCCTCGGCGACAGCGACCTGCGCTTTTCGCTCGAGGAGACCGAGGACTATCTTGCCAATGTCTGCGGCCTCGACCTCGCCGTCTCGGCCGTGGTGGCGCTCCACCACAAGACCGAAGGCTGGCCGGCCGGCCTGCAGCTTGCGGCATTGGCGTTGGCACATGAGGGATCGAGAGAGGCCTTCATCGCCGAATTTTCCGGCAGCCAGCGCGACGTGGCGATGTTCCTGACGCATGACGTGCTCGCCCGGCAGGCGCCCGAAATCCGGGATTTCCTGCTCAGGACTTCGATCCTCGACCGCTTCTGCCTTGGCCTCGTCGAGGCGGTTTGTCCTGGACGAGACTGCGCCGCGGCGTTGGCAACGATCGAGCACTCGAATCTTTTTTTGATCGCGCTCGATTCCACGGGACAATGGTTCCGTTATCACCACCTGTTCTCGGAATTCCTACGCAACAGGCTGGATGCCTGGGCGCCGGAGGCACGCAGGGACCTGCATCGCGCCGCCGCCGCTTGGCTGGCGGCCCGGGGCCATATCTCCGACGCGGTCGACCATGCGCTTGCGAGCGGCGATGCCGACCATGCCGCGGGCCTGGTCGAGGAATGCGCCATGCCGCTCACCATGCAGGGTCACATTCCCAGGCTGACGGAGTGGCTGAACCAGCTTCCCCCCGAGTTGATCGCCGCCCGCCCTCGCCTGCTCCTGGCGCGTGTCTGGGCACAGTTCCACATGAGCCGGCCGCGCCAGGCGGTCCGCATTCTCAAACAGGCCAAAACCCTGATCGGGCAGCTTTCCGAGCGCGGCGAGATCGATCGCGCGACCACCCGCTCGCTGAAGGCCGAGCTGCAGACGCTGACGGCCGGCGTCATCAGCGCCACCGACCGCTCCCGCACCGCGACCCGCGTCGCCTCGCGCTGGCTGGCGGACTTTCCCGAAGACGAGCCTTTCGCGCGCGGCACGCTCGCCAATATCTGCGCCTTCAGCCACTATTCGCTTGGCGAGCTGGACGCCGCGCGCCTGCGCAGCCTCGCGGCGCGCGACCATCACGCCGCCGCCAATTCCGTCTTCGGCGTCGTCTATTGCGACCTCTTGCTGGGGCTGGTCGAGATTTCCGCCGGCAATCTCGCCGAGGCGCACCAATTGCTCGACCGTGCCTGCCGGCTCGCCCGCGAGCGCCTGGGGTCCGGTTCCTACACGGAGGCGATGACGGCGATCTTCCATGTCGAGCTCGCCTATGAATGGAACGACCTGCAGGGCGCCGAGCGCATCCTGCACCAGCACCGGCAGATCATCGAGGAATGCGGACTGGTCGTCCACGAGATGGCCTGCAAGCTGCATCTGGCGCGGCTCTCCGCCGCGCATGGCCGGCACGACGAGGCCATCGTCTTCCTCGAACGCGCCGAACGGCTGGGCATCGAGAAGCGCTACCGCCGGCTGACGGCAGCCGCGCTGAACGAGCGGGTGCGGCTGCTTTTGTCGCGCGGCGACGTCCACGCCGCCCGGCTGGCACTGCGCTCGCGCGGCATAGAGCCTTCGGCCGAAAGCCGGCCCGCGCCGATCCATCCGCTCGATGAATACGCCCATATCGGCGCCGCGCGCGTTCTGATCGCCGAAGGTCATCCGGCCAAGGCCATCGCCGTGCTCGACCGTATCGCCGAACGCATGCGCCGCGACGGCCGCCTGCGCGGCTTCATGCAGGTCCGCGCGCTTGTCGCGATCGCCGCGCACCGCGCGGGCGAAACGCTGCTGGCGCTGGCAGCGGCAGTCGATGTCGTCACCCTAGCGCTGCCGCAGAACGCATTGCGCTCGCTGATCGACGAGGGCCTGCCGATGCGCGAGGTGCTCGAATTCGCCCGCTCACGAATTCCGGCCTGGTCGCGCAATTCCAGCACGGCCACTTTTGTCGACACGCTTCTGCGCGAACTGAGCAAGGCCGCGCCCGAACGTGCGCGCCCGATAGCGATCGCCGGGAGGAAGCAAATGCTGAGCAGCAAGGAAACCGATGTCGCCGCTCTGCTTCTGCGCGCCTACACCAACCGTCAGCTCGCCGAGACGCTGTCGATGGCGCCCGACACGGTGAAATGGCACTTGAAGAACATCTTCGGCAAGCTCGGCGTCTCAAGCCGGACGGAGGCCGTCCTCAAGCTGAAGGAAATCGGGCTCGACGCCGCCACCGAGCGGCAATTGGCGGGCTAACCACCCGAATGGGTGGGTTTAAAAAACCACCCATTACCCGAAGGTGTCGGGACAGCGCTCACGCAGCGGGCCATCATCCGGCCGAAATATGCTGGGTGGGAGCCGCATGGCGACTGGTTTCGTTTTCCACGAACTTTATCTTTGGCACAACACCTGGAATTGGGCCCAGGTCTTTCCGCCGAGCCTGACGGTTCAGCCCGGCACCCATGCCGAAAATCCCGAGACCAAGCGTCGCCTGCGCAATCTTCTGGAAGTGAGCGGCATCCTCGACCATCTGGTTGCCATCAAGCCGCGGCGCGCCACCGTCGAGGAGCTGTCGCGGGTCCACACGCCGGCGCATATCGCCAAGATCAGGGAGATCAGCGACCGCGGCTATGGCGATGCCAGCTCGCTGACGCCGCTAGGCGCCGGCAGCTATGAGATCGCTCTCCTGGCGGCCGGCGGCGCCATCAAGGCCATCGAAGCCGTCATCACCGGCCAGGTGGACAACGCCTATGCGCTGATCCGCCCGCCCGGCCATCACGCCACCGCCGATGTCGGCATGGGCTTCTGCCTGTTCTCCAATGCGGCCATCGCCATCCGGCATGCGCAACAATTGCACGGCCTCACCCGCATCGCGACCGTCGACTGGGACGTGCATCACGGCAACGGCACGCAGGCGATCTTCTATGACGATCCGAGCGTGCTTTCGATCTCGCTGCATCAGGACAATCTGTTCCCGGCCAATTCCGGCGCGATCGCCGAGAATGGCGAGGGCAAGGGCAAGGGCTTCAACATCAACGTCCCGCTGCCCCCGGGGTCCGGTCCCGGCGCCTACGCCGCGGCGTTCGAGCGCGTGGTGATCCCGGCGCTGACGCGCTTCAAGCCGGAGCTGATCGTGGTGCCTTCGGGCTTCGACGCTTCCGGCGTCGATCCGATGGGGCGCATGCTGATGAATTCCAGCGGCTACCGCAGGCTGGCGCGCATGCTGCTCGATGCGGCGCGCGAGCTGTGCGGCGGGCGCCTGTTGATGACGCATGAGGGCGGCTACTCCGAAATGTACGTGCCCTATTGCGGCCTTGCCGTGATCGAGGAGCTTTGCGGGCACCGCACGGGCGTCGAGGACCCGTGGGACCAGCTGATGGGACAATGGGGTGGGATGTCGGCGCAGCCGCATCAGACGGCGATCATCGATCAGGCGGCCGAACTGGTCAAAAACATAAACTGACAAAAAACCTACAAGGGGAATCGAGATGAAGCGCAGTTCGAAACTCACCACGCCGAATGTGATTGCCGGCTCCCGCCGCAACTTCCTGATCAAGGGCGGACTTGCGACCGCCGCTACACTGACCGGCATGCCGGCCATGCTCTTTGCGATGAACAACGAGGCGCGCGCCGAAGGCGATCCGATCCCGGTCGGCCAGTGCGGCCCGACAACCGACTTCGCCGCGCCCGACGGCATCGAATTCAAGAACGGTCTGACGCTCGCCTGCGAGGAGATCAACGCGCTCGGCGGCATACTGGGCCGGCCGCTGGAACCGTCCTTCGAGGACACCGCGCAGATGGGCGACGCCACCAACGTGCAGGCGGCGCAGCGCCTCGTCGACCGGCACGGCGTGCACGCCATCCTCAACGGCTACAATATCGGCTCGGGCGCCGCGATCCAGGAGGTCGCCGCCGACAACGGCATCATCTACATCCATTACGACACCACGATCGGCCACAACAACCTGGTGAAGTCCAATCCGGACCGCTACTGGGGCTCCTTCCAGGGCGATCCCGCCGAATATTGGTATGGCCCCGGCTTCCTGAAGTTCCTGCAGCAATTGGAGGAAAACGGCGAGTGGAAGCGCAAGAACAACAAGATGGCGGTGATCCTGTCGGCCGGCGTCTATGCCTCCAACATCGCCAACGCCGTCAAGGAACAGGCCAAGAGCTTTGGCTGGGACATCAGCCTGTTCGAGACCGTCAGCGTGCCCGCTTCCGAATGGGGACCGACGCTGGCCAAGATCCGCCAGGATCCGCCGGCGGTGATCTGCATCACCCACTTCCTGCCCGCCGATCTCGGGCAGTTTGCGCTGCAATTCGCCTCGAATCCGACGCCGAGCCTGGTCTACATGCAATATGGCCCATCGATCCCGGCCTTCCGCGACATCGCCAAGCAGGCGGCCAACGGCATTATCTACGCAACCGTGGTCGGCGCGCTGCAGGACGAGATCGGCACCGCCTTCGAGAAGCGCTACAAGGCGAAGTTCGGCCCGAACGCCGGCCACAATTCCGGCGCGCAGCCCTATGACGGCGCCTATGTCTGGGCGACCGCGGCGGCGCTTGCCGGCGGCACGGGCGAACCCGGCAACAAGGACCAGAACCGCAAGGTTGCGGCCCGGATGAGCGCAATGATATGGCGCGGCGTGACCGGCACGACCCGCTTCATGCCGCTCGAGAACGCCGCCTACACCTATCCGACCCAGGTCAACGATTCATCGCTCGGCATGCCGCATCAATTCCTGCAGATCCAGGACTACACCAAGGGGCCCGGCCTGATCGCGCCGGCGCCATACGGCACGACCAAGTTCATGATGCCGGCATGGATCAAGGCCTAGCCGGATGACAGGAGACGCCGCCGCGACGCCATTGCTGTCGTGCAGGCATGTCGGAAAATCATTCGGCGCGCTCGCGGCGGTCCGCGATCTGTCCTTCGATGTCGGAGCCGGAGAGATCCTCGGCATCGGTGGGCCGAACGGCGCCGGCAAGACGACGCTGTTCGAGGTGATTTCGGGCCTCAACCCGGCCACCAAAGGCACGATCGTGCTCGACGACCAGGACATCACCGGGCATGCGCCCGAGCAGATCTGCCATGCCGGCATTGCCCGCACCTTCCAGCTCAACGCCGGCTTCGACAGCATGACCGCGCGCGAGAACGTGCTGGTCGGCGCTTATTTCGGCCGGAGCAACCGGGCCGTGCCGACGCTGCGCGCCGGCCGCGCCGCGCATGAAGCGGCCGATGCCGCGCTTGAAATGCTCGGCATCGCAGACCGCGCCGACAAGGTCACCGGCAAGCTGCCGGTGCTCGACCGCAAGCTCTTGATGATGGCGAGCGCCATGGCGACGAAGCCGAAACTGCTTCTGATGGACGAACCCGTCGGCGGCCTCACCGCACGCGAGGTCGACCGTGTCATGGAAGCCGTGCGCGCCATCAAGGCGGCGGGCGTCACCATCATCCTCATCGAGCATGTGATGCGCTTCCTGGTGCGCCTCTCCGACCGCATCATGATCATGCATCACGGCGAAAAGATCTTCGAAGGCCTTCCGACAAAGCTCCTCGACGACCGCACCGTCGTCGACGTCTATCTCGGCCAGGGCGCCTCCGAGCGGCTGCGCTCCTTCATGGAAAACGCGCATGGCTGAAGCGGCGCTTGAGATCATCGACGCCAGCGCCGGCTATGCCGGCCGCATGGTGCTCGACGCCATCAAATTGTCGGCAAGGAAGGGCGAACTCACCGCCATTGTCGGCCCCAATGGCCACGGCAAGAGCACCCTGCTCAAGGCGATTTCCGGGCTTGTCCTGGTGACGTCGGGCGAGATCCGCCTCGACGGCTCGCGCATCGACCGCCTGCGCCCCGACCAGATCGTCGAACGCGGCGTCATACAGGTTCCGCAGGGCGATCTGCTCTTTCCGGCGATGACCGTGCACGAGAACCTTTTGATGGGCGCCTATGCCAACAGCGGCGGATTGGCCGAGCGGCTCGACTTCGTTTTTGCGCTTCTGCCCAAGCTCAAGGAACGCCGCAACCAGACCGCCGGCACGCTTTCGGGCGGCGAACGCCGCATGTGCGGCATCGGCCGCGGCCTGATGGCGGGCGGCGAGGTGCTGATGCTCGACGAGCCCTCGCTGGGACTAGCGCCGATCGTCATCGAGCAGATCTATGAGGTCATCTTCAACCTCAGGCGCGAAGGCCGCACCATCCTTCTGGTCGAGGAGAATGCCGAGCGGATCGCCGAGCATGCCGACATGATCCACCTGCTCGACAATGGCCGCATCGCCTGGTCGGGTCTGGGCGCGGAACTGATGGCGCGCCCGGAAATCGTCGAAACCTATCTCGGAGTGTGAGCGATGGACGTCCTGATCCAGATCGTCGCTTCCGGCCTGACGCTCGGCGCCATGTACGCGGTCGCCACCATCGGCCTCTCGCTGGTCTACGGCTCGCTCAACATGCTCAACATGGCGCACGGCGCCATCCTGACGCTGGGCGGCTATATCTGCTACGCGGTGATCGTCCACGCCGGCCTCAATCCTGCGCTGGCGCTTCTCGCCGCAGCATTCGTCTGCGCGCTGGTCGGGCTGCTGATCTATTTCAGCGCGGCCCTGCCGCTGCTCAGGGCCGAGAATTTCGAGACCAACATCTTCATCGCCACGATCGGCATCGGCAGCGTCATCGAGAATTTGATGCTGAAGGGTTTTGGACCTTATCCGATCCCGCAGCCGCTCGCGGTCGGCGGCCAGGTGGTCATCGGCAATGTGCACATTCCGCTGCAGAACGTCTTCATCCTTGGGGTTGCCATCGTGCTGATGGCGGGGGTCGCCATCCTCCTGCAGCGCACCAGCGCCGGCCGCGCCATCCGCGCCACCTCGATGAACCGCGAGGCGGCGCAGCTTATGGGCGTCAGGGTCGGCCGGGTCTACGCGGAGGTGCTGGCGCTCTCCGGCGCGCTGGCCGCCGTTTCCGGCATCATGATCAGTTCGATCGCCACGCTGACGCCGGTGATGGGCGGCGACCCGATGCTGAAAGCCTTCATCGTCTGCGTGGTCGCGGGGCTCGGCAATGTCTACGGCGCCGTGATCGCGGCAATCGCGCTCGGCCTGCTCGAGGCCGCCACCCAATATGTGCTCGGGGTGCGCTGGAGCTTCGCCACCTTGCTGCTTCTGGTCATCCTCGTGCTCATCTGGCGGCCCTACGGCCTGTTCGGCAAACAGCAGGTGGTGCGCCTATGACATCCATCCGCCGCGATGTCTTGATCGGCCTCGTTTGCCTGGCTGTCGCCATCGCGCTGCCGGTCGCCATGCCCGGGCGCTACGTCATCACCCAGTCGACGCTGTTCTTCATCTGGGCGATCGTGGTGGTGCAGTGGAACCTCGTGCTCGGCATAGGCGGCATCTTCTCCCTGGCGCAGATGGCGCTGTTTGCCACCGGCGCCTATGCCGCCGCGATGCTGGGTTTCTACTGGAAGGTGCCCATGCTTGCCGCCATCCCGATGGCCGGCGTGGTCACCGTCGCGGTCGGCATGCTGATCGGCCTCGCGTGCCTGCGCCTGCGCGGCCCCTACGTGGCGCTGCTGACGTTGGCGATCGCGCAGGTCATGTATGTGCTCATCGTCAACGACACCGACTGCTTCACCACCACCGGCGGCTGCATGCCGCTGTTCGGCGGCGTACGCGGCATCGGCCAGTTCGGCGACATCGGCCTGCGCGCGCTGTTCCCGTCGAAATGGTACATCGCCCACTATTATGTCGGGCTGGCGCTGCTGGCTGTCGCGGTGACGATCTCGATCGTCGTCATCAGGGGACCGCTGGGCCTGGCCTTCCGGGCCCTGCGCGACAATCCGGGCTATGCCATGTCGCGCGGCATCAGCCGTTTCAAATATCAGCTCTGGATCTTCGCGGTCTCCGCCTTCTTCACCGGCATCGCCGGCGGCTTCTACGCGGTGCATTTCCGCGTCGTCGGCCCGACGGTCTTTTCCTTCTCGACGCTGCTGTTCCTGATTGCCATGATCGTTGTCGGCGGCCTCGGCTCGATATGGGGCCCCCTGCTCGGCGCCGCCGTGCTGATGTTGGCCGACGAAGGCATGCGGGAATTGTCCGATTACCGCAACATCGGCCTTGGGCTGCTGCTTGCGGTCTTCGTAATCGCATGGCCGAACGGGCTGAACGGCTGGCTGCAAAGGAGCCGAGCTGGCCGCAATTGACGAAAGGTCGCGGCGGCGCCGCCTGAAGCCGAATAAAGTGTCCCCGGCCGCTGACCGCGCCGGCCTCTTTCCCGCCTCAGGCGCTGTTCCACATTGCGTCCGGCACCACCACCAGCTTGCCGACGATGTCCTTGCCCATGAAGTCGGTCTGTGCGCGGTGGAAGTCCGACAATTTGTAGACGCCGCCGACCAGCGGCCTGATCTTTTTTTCCTCGATGTAGCGTACGATGCGGCGGAAATCCGCCCGCGTGCCTTGGCTTGAGCCGTGTAGCTGAAGCTGCTTCAGATACATGGTGCGGAGGTCCAACTGCACGATCGGCCCGGCAATGGCGCCCGCCGTGGTGTAGCGGCCTTCGGGCCGAAGGATGCGTAGGAGGTCGTTGAAGATGGCGCCGCCGACGAGGTCGGCCACCACATCGATGGGCTGGCCATTCGTCGCTTCGTTGACGGCGGTGAGCAGGTCGGCCACGCCGCGCGTGATCACCTTCTCGGCGCCGATGTCGAGCACGGCCTGTTCCTTGCCTTTGCCGACGACGGCATAGGGGATGGCGCCCCGCGCCCTTGCCAGTTGCACGATGCCGGAGCCGACACCGCCGGAGGCGCCAGTGACCAGCACACGCTCGCCGGCTTTCAAGCCCGCGCGTTCCAGCATCTGCTCGCCGGTCAGATAGGCGCAGCAGAAGGTGGCGAGCTCGACATCGCTCAGGTCGGTGTCGACGACATGCGCGTTCTCGGCCGGCAGCGCCTGGTATTCGGCATAACCGCCGTCGCGGCCGTGGCCCATATAGTCGATGTCGGCCAGCGAATCGTCGTCGCGGTTGTAGATCGAGAAGTCGACCATGACGCGCTCGCCGATGCGATCGGAGGACACGCCGTCGCCGACGGCGACGATCGTGCCCACCGTGTCGGTGCCCTGGATGCGCGGGAAGGTGAGCGTGTTGCCCTGCCGGCGCCAGGTCGATACCGCCCCGGCATCTTCCTCCGTGCCATAGGCGCCCTGGCGCACCCAGACATCGGTGTTGTTCATGCCGCAGGCGCTGACCTTGACCAGCACCTCGCCGGCGGCCGGCGCGGGTACTTTCACATCTGTGCGGTAGACGAGCTTCTCAAGGCCGCCATGGCCGATGAGCTGCACGGCGGCCATCCTGGCGGGAACGGTGGGATAGGACTTCATAGATGTTACTTCCAAACGTGCAGGTTGGCGCTGCCCCTCACCCTTACCCTCTCCCCGTGAAGACGGGGGAGAGGGGTCGCCAACGCCGGAGCTTGTCCCTTCTCCCCGCCCTTTACGGGGAGAAGGTGCCGGCAGGCGAATGAGGGGCAGCGCCAACGACCAAAAATCAGAGAGCTGAGAGCACGCCGTTCACCGCGTCGGCGGTCTTGGCGACGACGATGTCGGCTTCCTCGCGCGTCAGGCAGAGCGGTGGCGCGAAACCGAGGATGTCGCCCTGCGGCATGGCGCGGCCGATGACGCCGCTGGCGGCCAGCGCCATGGCGATCTGCGGCCCCACTTTAAGCGCCGGATCGAAGAAGACGCGATCATCGCGATCTTTGACGAACTCGACCGCGGCCAACATGCCGTCGCCGCGCACCTCGCCGACATTCCGGTGGCCGCCAACGGCCTTGGCAAGCTCGGCGCGGAAGTAAGCGCCGGTCTCGCCGGCGTTCCGCACCAGGTCCATCTCGTCGATCAGTTCGAGATTGGCCACACCCGCGGCAACGCAGATCGGGTGGGCCGAATAGGTCCAGCCATGGCCGAGCGAGCCAAGCTTGTCGGAACCCTTGACCAGCACCTGCCAGACCTTGTCGGAGACGATAACGCCGGAAAGCGGCGCATAGGCCGAGGTCAGGCCCTTGGCGATGGTGATAAGGTCCGGCTTGATGCCGTAATGGTCGGAGCCGAACATCGTGCCGAGACGACCAAAGCCGGTCACCACCTCGTCGGCGACGAGCAGCACGTCGTATTTGTTCAGCACAGCCTGGATCTTCTGCCAGTAACCGGCCGGCGGCGGCACGATGCCGCCAGTGCCGAGGATCGGCTCGCCGATGAAGGCCGCGACCGTGTCGGGGCCCTCGGCAAGGATCATCTCTTCCAGCTTGTCGGCGCAATATTGCGAGAACTGCTCCTCGCTCATCGAGCGGTCGGCACGGCGGAAGTAGTAGGGCGCTTCGGTGTGCAGGATCGGCGCGCGCGGCAGGTCGAAGGCGTTGTGGAACAGATCGAGCCCGGTCAGCGACCCGGTCATCACGCCCGAGCCGTGATAGCCGCGCCAGCGCGAGATGATCTTCTTCTTCTCCGACCGACCGAGGACGTTGTTGTAGTACCAGATCAGCTTGATGTTGGTCTCATTGGCATCGGAACCGGAGAGGCCAAAATAGACTCGGCTCATGCCCTTTGGCGCGCGGTCGATGATCATCTTGGCCAAAGTGATCGAGGCTTCCGTGCCATGCCCGACATAGGCGTGGTAGTAGGCGAGGTTCTTGGCCTGCTCGGCGATGGCATCGGCGATCTTCTGCCGGCCATAACCGACATTGACGCAATAGAGGCCGGCGAAGGCATCGATGCTCTTCTTGCCGGTGTTGTCCCAGATGGTGACGCCTTCGCCGCCGGCCATGATGCGAGCCGGCGATTCACCACGCGCATGCGTGCCCATATGCGTCGACGGATGGAAGAAGTGGTCGCGATCCCAAGCCGCGAGTTCGTTGGATTGTTCGAGCATTTTTTTACTCCTTGTTCGGATCCTGCCGGCGCGCGCTCAGGCAACGTCCAGGCAAAGGTATTTCAGATCGGTGAAGGCTTCGAGGCCGTGGCGCGAGCCCTCGCGGCCGATACCGGATTGCTTGACGCCGCCGAAGGGGATCGGCGCGCCGGTGATCTTGACCCGGTTGATCGCGACCATGCCGTATTCCAGGGCGCGGCCCATGCGCTTCTGGCGCGCGCCGTTTTCGGTGACGACATAGGCGACCAGGCCGTATTCCGTGGCATTGGCGCGGGCGACGACTTCCGCCTCGTCGTCGAACGGCGTCACAGCCGCGACAGGGCCGAAGGTCTCTTCGCGCATGATCAAAGCCGCGTCCGGCACATCGACGAGCAGCGTCGGCTGGTAAAACAACGGACCGGCCGCATGACGCTTGCCCCCGGTCAGGCAGCGCGCGCCGTGGGTGAGCGCATCGGCGACTTGCTCCTCGACCTTCTTGACCGCGCGCTCATGCATCAGCGGCCCGATATCTGCGTCTGCGGATAGACCATTGCCGGTGCGGAGCTGATCGATGCGGCGGGCGAAAGCGGCGCAGAAGCGATCATAGATCGGCCGCTGAACGTAGATGCGGTTGGCGGCGAGGCAATCCTGCCCGGAGGTGGCGAATTTGGCATCGAGCGCGATCGTCACCGCCTTGTCGATGTCGGCGTCGTCGAAGACGATCAGCGGCGCATGGCCACCGAGCTCCATCACCAGCCGCTTCATCGTCGCAGCACTTTGCGCGGCGATCAGCCGGCCGACTTCGGTCGAGCCGGTGAAGCTCATGGCGCGAACCCGCGCATCGGCGCACATCGCGCCAACGATGGTGCGCGCATCCCCGGTGACGACGTTGAAGACGCCGGCCGGCAGCCCGGCGCGCTCGCCAAGCTCCGCCAGCGCCAAGGCCGACAGCGGCGTTTCCGAGGACGGATGCGCCACCACCGTGCAGCCCGCAGCCAAAGCTGCCGCCGCTTTGCGGGTGAGCATGGCCGACGGAAAATTCCAGGGCGTGACGACGCCGATCACGCCGAGCGGCTCGCGGCGCACCGACATCTCGGCATTCGGCAGATGGCTGGTGACGCTTTCGGCGTTGAGGCGTTTCGCTTCCTCGGCATACCACTCGACGAAGGACGCGGCGTAGTCGATCTCGCCAAGCGATTCCTTCAACGGCTTGCCCTGCTCGAGCGTCATCAGCAGCGCCAGATCGTCCTTGGCGGCGATGACCAGATCGAACCATTTTCGCAGGATTTTCGAGCGCTCCTGCGGCAGCGCCGAGCGCCAGGCGGGAAATGCGCGTGACGCGGCATTGATCGCCTTTGTCGTCTGGGCGGCATCGAGCGCGGCTACGAAGGCGACGATAGCGCCGGTCGCCGGATCGGTAACCTCAAAACTTGCCGCCGCTTCGCTCGCCGTCCAATGGCCATCGATATAGGCGAGCGCGCGCAGCAGCCGGCGATCGGCGAGGCGGTCGAGCGCTTCATGGTGGTTGGTACGGGCAAAATGCGCGGACATCAGTCGGGTCTCCCGGTGCCGAGGCGATATGGAGAGACTAGTCGCGCGATCGAGACAAAGGGGCTGTTTCGACAAGCTGACAGAGAGAGATGGTCTCTATTGGCGTGCGGAAGCAGACGATCTCTCTAGCTCGACGGCTGAGGCAAAGTTCCCCCTCACCCGGATTACCAACCGAATTGCGAAGAGCAATTCGGGGCAATCCGACCTCTCCCCTAGGGGAGAGGAGGAAGCGAGCGCCGGCGCCAAATCTCTTCTCCCCTCGGGGAGAAGGTGGCCGCGAAGCGGCCGGATGAGGGGGCCTTCGCCGAGACATCACCCTTATTCCGGCAGCAGATCGGCCACCGGCAGCACGGTCTCATCCTTGACCGTCTTGGTGACGATGTAGGTGAAGTAGCGGTCGATGCCGATCTCGCGCTCAAGCAAGCCGTCGACCAGCCGCTGATAGGCGTCGATGTCGCGCGCCATCACTTTCAGCACGTAGTCGACGCCGCCGCCCACCGACCAGCAGGCAACGATCTCCGGGACGTCCCGCACCACCCGCTCGAAACGGTCGAAGTCAGCCTGGCGGTGGTTGGCCAGGGTCACCTCCATCAGCACCGTCGCCACAGGCGCGATAACGCGCATGGCGATCGCGGCGTGATAGCCGGAGACGATGCCGGCTTTCTCCAGCTTGCGCAGCCGCATCCAGCACGGCGTCGGCGACAGGCCGACCTTCTCGGCCAGCGCGAGCTTGGTGATGCGCCCGTCGCGCTGGATGGCGTCGAGAATCCTGAGGTCGATCGGGTCGAGTTTCGCTGCCGCCATGCGGGATCCGCCTTTCGTTGCGGACACCATGACGGTGCATTATTTCGATTGTCAATTGCACTGATTTCGATCTCTAATAAGTCATGACATTATGGCAGCCAGATCCTGCTCTCATCCGCCGGCCGGCCTATCTCTCGCTGGCCGACCAGTTCGCGCGCGCCATCCATGACGGGCGTCTGGCCAACGGCACGCGGCTGCCGACGCACCGCCGGCTGGCAGACGATCTGAAGCTTTCGGTGCAGACCGTCAGCCGCGCCTATGAGGAATTGATCCGCCGAGGGCTGATCTCCGGCGAGGTCGGCCGCGGCAGTTTCGTGCAAACGCAGCGCCGCGAGCCGGAGCCACCCTACATCCCGGAGCGGCTGGGCGAGGTCATCGACCTTTCCATCCTGAAGCCGGTCTGCGAGCCGATGCATCTGGAAAAATTGAAGCAGGCGCTGGGGTGGCTGGCCGAGAACCTGCCGTCGAGCTCGGCGCTATCGTTCCGGCCGAACATGGTTTTCCCGCGCCACCGCGCGGTCGCGGTCGAATGGCTGAAGCTCTGCGGGCTGGAGGCGTCGCCGCAGAATATCAGCCTGACCAACGGCGCCACCGCCGGCATGACGGTGGCGCTGATGAGCGTCGCGCCGCCCGGCTCGACCGTCGCTACCGAGGCGATCGGCCACCACACGCTCATCCCGCTCGCCCGCTATCTCGGCTTCAACCTCGAAGGCCTGCCGATCGACGGCAACGGGCTTATCCCCGAAGCGCTCGATGAGGCCTGCCGTCTCTCGGACATCCGCGCCGTCTTCGTCCAGCCGTCGGTGATCAACCCGACGGCGACGTTGATGGACGCCACAAGGCGCGAGCAGATCGCGGCGGTCGCGCGCAAGCACGATATCGCCATCATCGAGAACGACGTGCTCGGGCCGCTGGTCGAAGGCCGGCCGCCGGCCGTCGCCGCCTTCGCGCCGGAGCGGACGCTCTACGTCACCTCCTTCACCAAGATCACCGTGCCCGGCCTGCGCATCGGCTATCTCGCGGTGCCGGACCGCTATGTCGCCGCCGTCGCCAACCGCCACCTCGTCTCGAACTGGATGGCGACGCCGATGGTGGCGGAAATCGCCACGCGCTGGGTGACCGACGGCACCGCGATGGAACTGGTCAACTGGCAACGCGGCGCGCTGAGACGCCGGCAGGAGATCGCCGCCGAAATGCTGGCCGGCGTCGATTACCGTGTCCACCGCGACGGGCTGCATCTGTGGCTCGAGCTGCCGGGAGACCGCGCCGAGGAGAGCTTTGTCGCGCAAGCGCGCCTGCGCGGGGTAGCGATCGCGCCGGGCACCTCGTTCCGCATCGCCGACACGCCCTGGCGCCCGGCCGTGCGCATCTCGCTCGGATCGACCACCGAGGGGGAACTGCGCGCCGGCTTGAGCGTTGTCGCCAAGCTGTTGCTCGGCGATCCGGAGCATCTCCTGCTCGCCATCTGATGCCCAAGTGGAGCGCAGATTGCCCTGAAATTATGCCGCGCCGGAAATATTGTCATGATATTATTTTCCCAATTGACATGATTTAGCACGTTTCGCATCGTTAAGGGCATAGGCTTCTCCAGAACGGGGACATGGATTGCCCGCGCCCATCATCAAGGTTGATGCGATTTCGAAGAGCTTCGGCTCCTTTAAGGTGCTGGACGGCCTGTCGATGCAGGTCATGCCAGGCGAGAAGCTGGCGCTGATCGGTCCGTCCGGCTCAGGCAAGACGACGATCCTGCGCATCCTGATGACGCTGGAGAAGATCGACGGCGGCCATATCCAGGTCGACGGCGAGCAGCTCTATCACGTGGAGCGCAATGGCCAGTTGCTGCCGGCCGACGAGCGGCATCTGGCCAGGATGCGCCAGAAGATCGGCATGGTCTTCCAGCTGTTCAATCTCTTCCCGCACAAATGCGTCATGGACAATGTGACGCTGGCGCCGATGCTGACCAAGGGCGTCGCGCGCGCCGCCGCCGAGAAGCGGGCGATGGAACTGCTCGACATGGTCGGACTTGCGGACAAGGCGAAGGCGATGCCGGCGCAGCTCTCCGGCGGCCAGAAGCAGCGCGTGGCGATCGCAAGGGCGCTGGCGCTGTCGCCCAAGATCATGCTGTTCGACGAGGTCACCTCGGCGCTCGATCCCGAGCTCGTCGAGGAAGTGCTCAACGTCATGCGCAAGCTCGCTGCCGAGACCGACATGACGATGCTTCTGGTCACCCACGAGATGGGCTTTGCACACGACTTCGCCGACCGCGTGCTGTTCTTCGACCGCGGACGGATCGTCGAGGAAGGCAAGCCCGATGAGATTTTCCGCCATCCCAAACAGGAAAGAACGCAGAGCTTCCTGAAGAAGATCATCGCAGCCGGACATCGCGTCTGACCGCAATGCAGAAGGGCGGCGCAAGCCGTCCACGGGCGGCCAAAAGCCGTCCCGAACCAGGCAAACCAAGAAGACAAACAAGGAGTTGGGAACGATGAAGAAACTTGGCATTCTGGCTGGCGTCGCCGGCCTCGCGATCACCGCGATGTTGCTCGCCCCCGGCGCGCGGTCGGCGGATGACGCCAAGCTGGAGCAGCTCAAGCAGCAGGGCTTCGCCCGCGTCGCCATCGCCAACGAGCCGCCCTATACGGCGGTCGCGGCCGACGGCAAGGTGTCGGGCGCGGCGCCCGACGTGGCGCGCGAGATCTTCAAGCGTCTCGGCGTCAATGACATCGTCGCTTCCATCTCCGAATACGGTGCGATGATCCCCGGCCTGCAGGCCGGCCGCTTCGACGTCGTCACCGCGGGCTTGTTCATGAAGCCGGAGCGCTGCGCGGCAGTCGCCTATTCCGAGCCGGTGCTTTGCGATGCCGAAGCGATGCTGGTGAAGAAGGGCAATCCGAAGGGCTTCAAGAGCTATGAGGACATCGCCAAGGACAGCTCCGCCACGGTCGGCGCGCCCGGCGGCGGCACCGAGGAGAAGCTGGCGCTCAATGCCGGCGTGCCGCGCGATCGCGTCATCGTCGTGCCGGATGGCCAGAGCGGCCTGAAGATGGTGCAGGACGGCCGTATCGACGCTTATTCGCTCCCTGTCCTGTCGATCAACGACCTGATGAAGAAGGCCAACGATCCGAACCTCGAAGTGATCGCGCCGGTGCAGGGCGCGCCGGTCTATTGCGATGGCGCTGCCTTCAAGAAAGGCGACGAGGCGCTGCGCGATGCCTATGACGTCGAGCTCGCCAAGATGAAGAAATCCGGCGAGTTCGCCAAAATCATCGAGCCCTACGGCTTCTCCGCCAAGGCGGCGATGTCGACGACGCGCGAGAAGCTCTGCGCGGCGAAGTAGCTCCTTTGCCTTCTCCCCGCTTGCGGGGAGAAGGTGGCTCGAAGAGCCGGATGAGGAGCGGCGCCAAGTTCTGCAAGGCTGGCTCCGCCCCTCATCTGCCTGCCCATCCTACGCAGCAGCTGCGCTGCAGCTACGGAGGGTAAACCGGCATCTCTGCCTCTCCGAGCGAGGCAGATGGCCAAGCACATCAAATGTTGGGAAACTTCTAGTTTCATGACCCAGTGGTCCGGCTATCTCGGCCTGATATTGCAGGGAGCGCTTGTCACCATCGAGCTGACGCTGATGGGGTCGGTGCTTGCGCTGATCATGGCCTTCCTTGCCGGCATCGGGCGCGTGTCGCGCTTCTTCATCATCCGCGCGTTGGCGACGACCTACATCGAATTCTTCCGCGGCACCTCGATTTTCGTGCAGCTGTTCTGGGCCTATTTCGTGCTGCCCTTCGCCGGCCTGTCGCTCACGCCGCTGCAGGCCGGCGTTCTGGCGCTGGGCTTGAATGTGGGCGCCTATGCGGCGGAAGTCGTGCGCGGCGCCATCCTGTCGGTCGGCCGCGAGCAATACGAGGCCTGCACGGCGCTCAATCTCGGCCGCTGGCAAGGCATGCGCCATGTGATCCTGCCGCAGGCGCTGCTGGTGATGCTGCCGACGTTCGGCAACAACGCGATCGAGCTGCTCAAGGCAACCTCGGTCGTCTCGCTTATCTCGCTCGCCGACCTGACCTTCCAGGCGCAGGTGGTGCGCTCGCAGACCGGCAGCACGCTGATGCCCTTCCTCTCCGTTCTCGTTATCTATTTCGCGCTGGCGCTGATCATCTCCTGGGGCATTCGCACGCTGGAGCGCCGCATGGCGCGCGGCCTCGACGGAGTGCGTGTCTGATGCAATGGGATTGGAACTTCGTCTGGGAGATCATGCCGACCCTGATCCAGGGGGTGAAGATCACCATACTGGCGACGGTGCTCGGCTCGATCCTTGCGGCGATCGTGGGGCTTGGGATCGCGCTGGCGCGGCGCTCGGAGAACCGGATGGTCGCGCGCAGTGTCGGCTGGTTCGCCGAGTTCATCCGCGGCACGCCGCTGCTGGTGCAGCTCTATTTCATCTTCTACGTGCTGCCCGATATCGGCATCCTGCTGCCGCCGCTGGTGGCGGGCGTCATCGGGCTTGGCCTGCATTACGGCACCTACACGGCCGAAGTCTATCGCGCCGGCATCGACAATGTGCCGCGCGGCCAGTGGGAAGCTGCCAAGGCCTGCAATCTGAGCGGCCGCCATACCTGGACGCATATCATCCTGCCCCAGGCGATCCCGCCGATGATCCCGGCTCTGGCCAACTATTTCATCGCTATGTTCAAGGAGACGCCGCTGCTGTCGGCGATCACCGTGCTGGAACTGATGAACCAGGCCAAGAGCGTCGCCAACACCTACTACCGCTACATCGAGCCGATGACGCTGGTCGGCGCCTTCTTCCTCGTCATCAGCCTCTGCTCCGTCGTGCTGTTGCGCTGGCTGGAGCATCGCTACGGCAGGATCGAAAGATGAAAGTCATGAAAGCATTGCCCGAGATCCGCCTCGAAACGGCGCGTCCTACGTTAGACTCGCGTCCGCTGGAAAAGCGTGTCGGCCTGATTGCACTTGCGACCGACCACACCAGCGAAGTGGACTTCCGCCGCATGGTGGCGAGCGAGCGGATCGGCGTCTATGTCGCGCGCATCCCCTATGCCAACCCGACGACACCGGAAAATTTGCGCAAGATGCAGCCGTCGCTTTCGGCGGGCGCGGCGCTCATCCTGCCGGACGAGCCGCTCGATGCGATATGCTACTCGTGCACCTCGGCGTCGGTGGTGATCGGCGACGCCGAGATCGAGCAGGCGATCCATGCAGCCAAGCCCGGCGTGCCCGTCGTCACCCCACCGATGGCCGGCGTGCGCGGCCTGAACGCTTTCGGGGTGAAGCGTATCAGCATCCTGACTCCTTACACCGTTGAGACCAGCCGGCCGATGGCCACCTATTTCGCGGCGCATGGCTTCGATATCCAGAGCTTCTCCTGCCTCGGTTTCGAGGACGACCGCGAGATGGCGCGCATCACGCCGGCGTCCCTGGTCGAGCTGGCGCGCAAGATCACCCATCCGCAGGCCGATGCGCTGTTCGTCTCATGCACCGCGCTGCGCGCCGCGCTCGCGGTTCCAGGCATGGAAAAGGCGATCGGGCGTCCGGTCGTCACCAGCAACCAAGCCAGCGCCTGGAACTGCCTGCGGCTCTGCGGTGACGAGACGCCCCGGCCCGAGTTCGGCCGGCTGTGGACGAAGCCGCTGGCCCAGTGAGCGAAATGCCCGTGATCGAAACGACTGTTGAGCTTCAGCATATTCGCGCGGCGCGCGAACGCATTGCCGGCAAGGTCGAGCGGACCCCCATTGTGCTGTCGCAAAGCCTCTCGGATCGCGCGGGCCGTCCTGTTTATCTCAAGCTGGAGCATCACCAGACCACCGGCGCGTTCAAGCTGCGCGGCGCTTCCAATGCGATCGCAGCATTGAGCGCGGAAGAAAAATTGCGCGGCGTCGTCGCCGCCTCGACCGGCAATCATGGCCGCGCACTGGCGCATGCGGCGAAGCTCGAAGGCATCCGCGCGGTGATCTGCATGTCGAGGCTGGTGCCGGAAAACAAGCTCGACGCCATCCGTCGCCTCGACGCGGATATCCGCATCGTCGGCAACAGCCAGGACGACGCCCAGCAGGAAGTCGACAGGCTGGTGGCGGATGAAGGGCTGGTCATGCTGCCGCCCTTCGACCATCCCGATATTGTCGCCGGGCAGGGCACGCTCGGGCTGGAAATCATGGAGCAGGTTCCGGATGCGGCAAGCGTGCTGGTGCCGCTCTCGGGCGGTGGGCTGGCGGCTGGCGTGGCGGCGGCCGTCAAAGGCATGAGCCCGGGCACCAAGGTCATCGGCATCTCGATGGCGCGGGGCGCGGCGATGAAGGCCAGCCTCGATGCCCGCCGGCCGGTGCAGGTCGAGGAATTGCCGACACTGGCGGATTCGCTCGGCGGCGGCATCGGGCTCGACAACCGGCTGACCTTCGCCATGTGCCGCGACCTGCTGGACGACGTCGTCCTGCTTGCCGAGGACGAAATCGCCGCCGGCATCCGCCATGCGTATGAAGAGGAGCGCGAGATCGTCGAAGGCGCCGGCGCCGTCGGCATCGGCGCGCTGCTTGCCGGCAAGGTCAAAGTGAGCGGCCCCACTGTTCTCATCCTCTCCGGCAAGAACATCGACATGAGCCTGCACCGCCGCATCGTCTGCGGCGAGATAATCGCGGAGCGCGCAGCATGAGCCGCCTAACAATTCTCACCGAGGCGGAGCTTCGCAAGATCGTGACGCTCGATCTGGACGCCGTTGCCTGCGTCGAGAACGCTTTTCGCGCCTTGGCCACGCTGCCGGTGGCGATGCCGCCGATTCTGCGGCTTGACATTCCCGAGCATCGCGGCGAGGTCGACGTGAAGTCGGCCTATGTGCCGGGCATAGACGGTTTCGCCGTCAAGATAAGCTCAGGCTTCTTCGACAATCCGACGCTCGGCCTGCCGAGCGGCGGCGGCATGATGGTGTTGCTTTCGGCCAGGACCGGTGTGGTCGAGGCGCTTCTGGTCGACAATGGCTATCTGACCGATATCCGCACGGCCGCCGCCGGCGCGGTCGCGGCCAGGCATTTGTCGCGGCAAGACTCAAGCGTGGCGGCGATCTTCGGTGCCGGCCTGCAGGCCGGCCTGCAATTGGAAGCGCTGCGTCTCGTCAGGCCGATCGAGGAAGCGCGCATCTGGGCGCGTGACGCCGCCAAGGCTGAAGCCACCGCCGCGCGCCTGCGCGAGAAGCTCGGTATCCTGGTGCGGGCCGAGCCGGATGCGGCGAACGCGGCAGCGGGCGCCGACATCATCGTCACCACCACGCCGTCGACCGAGCCGCTGATCAAGGCCGGCTTCGTCACCGCCGGCCAGCACATCACCGCGATGGGCTCGGATGCCGAGCACAAGAACGAGATCGCGCCGGCGATCCTGCGCATGGCCGATCTCTATGTCGCCGACAGCGCCAAGCAGACGCGGCGCCTGGGCGAACTTCATCACGCCATCGAGGCGGCGGTCTTCGCCGCCGACGCCGAGGTGACGGAGCTCGGCCAGATCATCGCCGGCAGCAAGCCCGGACGGCGCTCGGCCAGCGACATCACCATCGCCGACCTCACCGGCACCGGTGTGCAGGACACCGCGATCGCCGCTTTGGCTCGCGACCGCGCGCGCGCCGCCAATGCCGGGCTCAATTTCGAAAGTTGATGCTGGCCGTCAGGCCCAACAAACGAGGACAACAAAATGCAGCCAAATCTGAAATTCTCGCGGAGCGAATTTGCCGATCGCCTCGCCAAGACGCGAAAAGCCATGGAGGCTAAAGGCGTCGATCTGCTGATCGTCAGCGATCCTTCCAACATGGCCTGGCTGACAGGCTATGACGGCTGGTCATTCTATGTGCATCAGGCCGTCATCGTGCCGCCTTCCGGCGAGCCGGTCTGGTACGGCCGCGGCCAGGACGCCAACGGCGCCAAGCGCACCGCCTATCTCGCGCATGACAACATCATTGGCTACGCCGACCACTATGTGCAGTCGACCGAGCGGCATCCGATGGATTATCTCGCCAGCGTGCTGGCCGAGCGCGGCTGGGACAAGCTCAGCATCGGCATTGAGATGGACAATTACTGGTTTTCGGCCGCCGCCTTCGCGGCGCTGCAGAAGCATTTGCCTAATGCCCGCTTCGCCGACGCCACCGCGCTGGTCAACTGGCAGCGCGCGGTGAAAAGCCCGACCGAGATCGAGTACATGCGCAACGCCGCCCGCATCGTCGAGGCGATGCACCAGCGCATCGTCGACAAAGTAGAAGTCGGCATGCGCAAATGCGACCTGGTCGCCGAAATCTACGATGCCGGCACACGCGGCGTCGCCGGCATCGGCGGCGACTATCCGGCGATCGTGCCGCTCTTGCCGTCGGGGGCGGACGCCTCGGCGCCACATCTCACCTGGGACGATAAGCCGATGAAGGTGAACGAAGGCACGTTCTTCGAGATCGCCGGCTGCTACAACCGCTACCACTGCCCGCTGTCGCGCACTGTCTTCCTAGGCAAGCCGACGCAGGCGTTCCTCGATGCCGAGAAGGCCACACTTGAGGGCATGGAAGCAGGCTTGGCCGCCGCCAAGCCGGGCAATGCCTGCGAGGACATCGCCAATGCCTTCTTCGCCGTCTTGAAGAAATACGGCATCGTCAAGGACAACCGCACCGGCTACTCGATCGGTCTTTCCTATCCGCCGGACTGGGGCGAGCGCACCATGAGCCTGCGCCCCGGTGACCGCACCGAGCTCAAGCCCGGCATGACCTTCCATTTCATGACTGGACTGTGGCTGGATACGATGGGGCTGGAGATCACCGAATCCATTCTCATTACCGACACCGGCGTCGAGTGCCTGGCCAATGTGCCGCGCAAGCTGTTCGTGAAGGACTGAGCTGATGTCCGCTTTGCGTCCGTCGCCGATCGCGCCCACCGTCGACTTCGAGCGCGACGGCGTCCAGCACGGCTTCCTGCGCCTGCCCTACAGCCGGGACGATTCCGCCTGGGGCTCTGTGATGATCCCGGTCTGTGTCGTGCGCAACGGCAAGGGCTCGACGGCGCTGCTCACCGGCGGCAACCACGGCGACGAGTATGAGGGGCCGCTGGCGCTTTACGAACTCGCGCGCACGCTCGATCCGAGAAATGTCTCCGGCACGGTCATCATCGTGCCGGCGATGAACTATCCGGCCTTCCGGGCCGGCACGCGCACCTCGCCGATCGACAAGGGCAACATGAACCGCTCTTTCCCTGGGCGCCCGGACGGCACGGTGACGGAGAAGATCGCCGACTATTTCCAGCGCGAGCTGCTACCGCGGGCGGACATCGTTTTCGACTTCCACTCGGGCGGCAAAACGCTGGACTTCGTGCCGTTCTGCGCGGCGCACACGCTGCCGGACAAGGCGCAGGAGAAAAAGGCCTTCGCCGCGGTCGAGGCTTTCTCGGCGCCGTTCTCGATGCGCATGACCGAGATCGACGCGGTCGGCATGTATGACACGGCCGCCGAGGAGATGGGCAAGGTCTTCGTCACCACCGAGCTCGGCGGCGGCGGGACCTCGCGCGCCGAGACGGTGCGGATTGCCAGGCGCGGCATCCTCAACGTGCTCCGCCATGCCGGCATCGTCGATGGTGCGGTCGAGAAGGGCAGAACTCAGTGGCTCGACATGCCGTCGGGCGACTGCTTCGCCTTCGCCGAGGATGACGGCATGATCGAGACGATGGTCGATCTCGGCGAACCCGTGGAGAACGGCCAGGTTGTCGCGCGCATCCATCCGGTCGGCCGCACCGGGCAGGCGCCGCAGGAGATCAGGGCCAGGATGTCGGGACTGCTCGCCGCGCGTCACTTCCCCGGCCTGGTCAAGGCGGGCGACTGCGTCTCCGTGCTGGCCGTGGCCGTTCAGGAATAATCCTGGCGCGGCGCCCTACTGCACCACACGCTTCTCGAGCTTGCGGGCGAGCGTGCGCCGGTGCAGGCCGAGCCGGCGCGCGGTTTCGGAGATGTTGAAGCCGGTCTCGACCAGCGTTTCGTGGATGCGCTCCCATTCGAGGTTCTTGATCGAGGTGGGGCGGCTGGTGAGCGCAACCGAGACATCGCCCTCGGCGCGGCCGAAGGCGGCTTCGATGTCATCGGTGTTGGCAGGCTTGGCCAGATAATGGCAGGCGCCGAGCTTGATCGCCTCGACCGCCGTGGCGATGCTGGCGAATCCCGTCAGCACGACGATGCGCATCGACGGATTGCGGGCGCTGAGCAGCTTGACGCATTCGAGCCCCGATCCCGCTCCGAGCTTGAGATCGACAACGGCGTAGGCCGGAACCGCCGTTTCCAGCGCGACCAGCAGCGCCTCGCGGTCGTGGCAGACCACGACGTCGTAGTCGCGCTTTTCAAACGAACGTTTGAGCGTCCGCGCGAAGGTCGCGTCGTCCTCGACGACAAACAAGGATCGATCAGGCTTCACGGTCGCCTCCATCGGTCAGCGCCGCCAGAGGCAGCGAAAGGGTAACGCAGCCGCCCTTGGCCATGTTGCGCGCCGAAACGTCGCCGCCGAGCTTGCGCACCACGTTGAACACCAGGAAGAGGCCCAGGCCTCCGCCCGGACGCCCCTTGCTCGACATATAGGGCTGGCCGAGCGTTGCCAGAATATCCTTGTCGAAACCCGGTCCGCGATCCGTGACGGAGAGCACCAGCTTCTCATCCTGCCGCACGGCGGTGACGCCGACCCAATCGTGCGATGCTTCCTGCGCATTGTCGAGCACATTGAAGATCACTTGTTTCAGCGCCGTGTCGGACACGATCGGCTCGTCCGGCTCGAAACCATTGCCGTAGTCCATCTTGATAGGCTGGCGGCTGACGCGCCATTCCTCGACGAGATCGTCGAGGAACCGGCGGATCGTGGTGCGGATGGTGCCCTCGCCCCGCGCCTGACCGGAGGACATGAGGATGCCCGTGACGATGCCTTTGCAGCGCTCGATCTGCGCCTGCATCTCGGCCACGTCCTCGGAAAGCTCGCGGTTGCGCTTGACGCCGCGCATCTGGCGCCAGTCGGACAGGATGACCGATATGGTCGAGAGCGGTGTGCCCAGTTCATGCGCGGCACCCGAGGCCAGCAGCCCCATGCGCACGATGTGATCTTCCTCGGCCGAACGCTGGCGCAGGTCGGCGAGATAGGCGTCGCGTTCGCGCAGGTTGCGGTTGATGCGCGTCATGAAGATCACGATCAGCCCGGCCGCGAGCACGAAGCAGATAAACATGCCGCGCAGATGCAGCGCCAGGAGGTCGCTGCCACCGTGATGCGGGAGCGCGATCGGCTGGAAGACGAAGATGAGGAAGACGAAGCAGGCCGAGGCCGCCACCACGAGGAGCCAGGTCGACCACGGCGCCAGCAGCGCGGCGCCGAGCGTGATCTGCAACAGATAGAGCGACACGAAAGGATTCGAGGCGCCGCCGCTCAGGTAAAGCTGCGTCGTCAGCGCCGCCATGTCGAAGATCAGCGCGACGAAGAGCTGCGCGTTGGAGATGCGGCGGTTGCCGCGCAGGGCGAGCAGGCTGAAGATATTGAGGCCGACGAGAAACAGCACCACGCCCGCCATCTCGGTGAGCGGCAATGGGATGGCGAACCAGTATTGCGTCACCAGGATGGTCAGCACCTGCCCCGCCACCGCCAGCCAGCGCAGTTGGATGAGCAGGAGCAGGTTCTTCCTGTTCGTGACGTCGGCGTTCGAGGCGGCGCCTCCCTGTCCGGTCGGGGGAACTGTCAGGAACGGCTTGTCGTGATGGGGCCTGGCGATCGAGATGCTCATCTCGGCGCTTCCACCTGGAGGCGGTCGGCGAAGACCTGCCTGGCAAGCGCCATCGCCAGCAACCCCGCCAGGGCAAACCAGGTCAAAGCACAGACCAGATGGCTGTTGCGGAAGGTGACGACGGTGAGCCCGCCGCGCGGCCAGCCAGCAGCGCCGGAGGCTTCGGCATCGACGAAATAGGGCGCGACATCGGTCAGGCCGCGCGCCTTGGCGATGGCATCGACATCGCGCGAATACCAGCGATCGGCAGCAGGATCGTTGCGGCGCAGGAAACCGCCGCCGGGCTCGCTGATGCGCAGCAACCCGTCAACCGTCGCCGGCGAGGTGAGCCCGGCATTCTCCCGCTCGAACTCCGCCTTGCGCTCCTGCGGAACGAAGCCCCGGGTGACGAGGACCGTGAAACCTCGGTCGCTGCGCATCGGCGTCAGCACCCAATAGCCGCCGCCAAGCTCGGTCACCGCCTGCACCAGCGTGTTGGCGCTGCCGAGGAAATGCCCGGCCAGGCGCACATGGCGATATTCGTAGTCCGGCGCGCTCAACCCGCTCCAGTCCCGCGGGCCGGGCGCATCGACGACCGGAGCATGGATGCGCTGGTCGACGCGGGCGATCAGGTCGAGCTTCCAGACCCGTCTTTCCAGCTGCCAGACGCCGAGCCCGAGAAACACCAGAACGCCGAAAAGCCCAAGCAGCGCAAGCAAGAATCGCGACGCGGAACCCTTCGAGGCCGAATGAGAGCCGATACCTGCCCGGCTGGTCATATCCTTTGCCTCGACTTTGGCCCTCCCCGCGCCCGACGCGCCCGAAATGGGGTTCATGGCATCTCCCGCATCTCGTGGAGCCCGGGCATCATGTTGGCGTTGAGGTGGTACATTACCCAGAGCGAGCCGCTCAGCACGATGACGACGAGGATCACCGTGAAAATGAGCGCCAGCATCGACCATCCGCCTTCCGAGGCGGGGTTCATATGCAGGAAGAAGACCATGTGCACCACGATCTGCACCACCGCGAAGGCCATGATGATGATGGCCGTGGCCTGCTTGTTGTCGAGGGCGCTGGTCATGACCATCCAGAACGGGATGGCGGTGAGGATCACCGACAGGACGAAACCGATCAGATAGCCCTTCAGCGACCCGTGCGCGGCGCCGCCATGGGTGTGGTCGTGATCGGCATGATCATGAGCGCTCATCTGAGCATCCCCATCAGATAGACGAAGGTGAAGACGCCAATCCAGACGATGTCCAGGAAGTGCCAGAACATCGAGAGGCACATAAGCCGGCGGCGGTTGGCCTTGATGAGGCCGTATCGCGCGACCTGCACCATCAGCGTCAGCATCCAGACGATGCCGAAGGTAACGTGCAGGCCGTGCGTGCCGACCAGCGTGAAGAAGGACGACAGGAAGGCGCTGCGCTGCGGCGTCGCGCCTTCATGGATCATGTGCGCGAATTCGTAGAGCTCGATGGAGAGGAACGCCAGGCCGAACAGCATGGTCACCGCGAGCCAGCCTTGCGTCGCGCCGACGCGGCCCTTGTCCATGGTCAACATGGCAAAGCCATAGGTGATCGAGGACAGGAGCAGCATGGTGGTGTTGACCGCCACCAAACGGAGATCGAACAGGTCCTTCGGCGCCGGACCCGCCGCGTAATTGCCGCCAAGCACGCCAAAGTCCGCGAACAGCATGGCGAAGATCAGGCAGTCGCTCATCAGATAAAGCCAGAAGCCGAGCATGGTGCTGCCGCCTTCGGCGTGCGCGTGCTCCTCTTCCAGGTGGAAGACCGGCTCTGAGCCGGCCGTGATCGCCGTCGATGTCATGCTCAAGCCCTAGCCCCATCGGCGGCGAGGAGCATCGTCCTCGCCTCTTCCGTTTGCGCGATCTCGGCCGCCGGGATGTCGAAGTCGCGATGATAGTTGAAGGTATGGCCGATCGCGGTGGCGATCAGGCAGACGAAGCTCAGCGCCGCCAGCCACCATATGTACCAGATCAGGCCGAAGCCCAGCGCGACGCTGAAAGCGGCGAGGATCACCCCTGTGCCGGTGTTTTTCGGCATATGGATCGGCCTGAAGCCGGAGAGCGGGCGCCGGTAGCCGGCCTTCTTCATGTCCCACCAGGCGTCATTGTCGCGGATGATGGGCGTGAAAGCGAAATTGTAGGCCGGCGGCGGCGAGGAGGTAGACCATTCGAGCGTGCGGCCGTGCCACGGATCGCCGGTGACGTCGACCAGCTCGGCGCGCTTGCGAATGGAGACGAAGATCTGGACCAGGAAGGCGGCGATGCCGCAGGCGATCAGCACCGCGCCGAAAGCGGCGATCAAGAACCAGATTTGAAGCGAGGGATCGTCGAACACGCGCATGCGGCGCGTCACGCCCATCAGGCCAAGGATGTAGAGCGGCATGAAGGCGAACCAGAAGCCGAGCACCCAGCACCAGAACGAGACCTTGCCCCAGAACGGATCGAGCTTGAAGCCGAAGGCCTTGGGCCACCAATAGGCGATGCCGGCGAACAGGCCGAACAGCACGCCGCCGATGATGACGTTGTGGAAATGCGCAATCAGGAACAGGCTGTTGTGCAGCACGAAGTCGGCCGGCGGCACCGCAAGCAGCACGCCGGTCATGCCGCCGACGACGAAGGTGAGCATGAAGGCCACCGTCCACATCATCGGCAATTCGAAGCGGATGCGGCCGCGATACATGGTGAACAGCCAGTTGAATATCTTCGCCCCGGTCGGGATCGAGATGATCATTGTGGTAATGCCGAAGAAGGAATTGACGCTGGCCCCGGAGCCCATGGTGAAGAAGTGGTGCAGCCAGACAAGATAGGACAGGATGGTGATGACTATCGTGGCGTAGACCATCGAGGTGTAGCCGAACAGGCGCTTGCCGGAGAAGGTCGAGGTGACCTCGGAGAAGACGCCGAACAGCGGCAGGATAAGGATGTAGACCTCTGGGTGACCCCATATCCAGATGAGGTTCACATACATCATCGGATTGCCGCCGAAGTCGTTGGTGAAGAAGTTGGTGCCGACATAGCGGTCGAGCGCGAGCAGCGTGAGCACCGCCGTCAGCACCGGGAAAGACGCCACGATCAGCACGTTGGTGCAAAGCGAGGTCCAGGTGAAGACGGGCATGCGCATCATGGTCATGCCGGGGGCGCGCATCTTGATGATCGTGCAGATCAGGTTGATGCCGGACAGGGTCGTGCCGACACCCGCCACCTGCAGCGCCCATATGTAATAATCGACGCCGACATCGGGACTGTAGTTGATACCCGAGAGCGGCGGATAAGCCAGCCAGCCGGTACGGGCGAACTCGCCGACGAACAGCGAGGCCATCACCAGTATGGCGCCGCCGACCGTCATCCAGAAGCTGAAATTGTTGAGGAAGGGGAATGAGACGTCGCGCGCGCCGATCTGCAGCGGCACGACGAAGTTCATCAGCCCGGTGACGAATGGCATCGCCACGAAGAAGATCATGATCACGCCATGGGCGGTGAAGATCTGGTCGTAGTGATGGGCGTTGAGATAGCCCTCGGAGCCGTTGAAGGCGATGGCCTGCTGCAGGCGCATCATGATGGCGTCGGAGAAGCCGCGCAAAAGCATGACGAGGCCGAGCGCCATGTACATGATGCCGATCTTCTTGTGGTCGACGCTGGTGAACCACTCACGCCACAGATAGCCCCAAAGCTTGAAATAGGTGACCGCGCCGAGCACCGCGAGCCCGCCCAACGCCACCACGACGAAGGTGACGACGACGATCGGCTCGTGCAGCGGCAGCGACTCCAGAGTGAGGCGGCCGAAGATGAACTTGGTTAGCGACTCAGGCATCCGCGATCCCTCACAATTCGAAACGCAGCAGGCCGAGCGACGGCGCGCCGGCGTCGGCGCGGCGGCTGCCGGCGCCGGGCGCGAGCAGGCCAACGCCGCGCAGCGGGGAAAGGTCCCTGAGCGGCCAGCCCCTGTCATCGTCATTACGGGCCGCGCGCGAAGCGGCGGCGGCCTCCTCCGCCGTGCAGATGCTTGCGACATAGGACGGATCGTTGCCGAACACCGCCCCTCGACGCGCAAGCTTGTCATATTGCAGCGGCAGGGTGTTTCGCACGCCGGCCAGGCCAAGGCCGCCCTTGGCGTCGATCGACATCATCTCGTTCATGCACATCTTGCCGCGTTCGACGCACAGATTGAGGATCGCGCCATAGAGGTCAGGATCGACGGAGGCATAGTGGCGGACCGGCTCGTTCTCGCTCGGACGTTCGAGCTCGAGATAGGTCTCGCGGCTGAGCGTACCTTGAGCGTTTTTGGTCTGCGCCACCCACTCGCCGAAGGCCTGGTCGGAGAGACCGTGGAACGCAAAGCGCATGCCGGAGAAGCCGGCGCCGCTGTAGTTGGCCGAGAAGCCGGTATAGGTGCCCGGCCTGTTGATGACGGCGTGGAGCTTGGTCTCCATGCCGGGCATGGCGTAGATCTGCCCGGCAAGGGCTGGGATGTAGAAGGAGTTCATCACCGTCGACGAGGTGATGCGGAAATCGATCGGCTGGTTGACCGGCGCCGCCAGCTCGTTGACGGAGGCAATGCCGTAATCCGGATAGATGAACAACCATTTCCAATCGAGCGCGACGACCTCGACCTTGAGCGGCTTGTGGTTCTGCGTGACCGGCTGTCCAGCCTCGATGCGGTCGATGCGCCGATAGGGATCGAGCAGATGGGTGCCGAGCCAGGTGAGCGCGCCGAGGCAGATGATGACGAGCAGGGGCGCGGCCCAGATCACCAGCTCCAGCTTGGTCGAATGGTCCCAGTCCGGCGTATAGGTCGCCGTGGTGCTGGATTGCCGGTAGCGCCAGGCAAACAGCACGGTCAGCGCCATGACCGGCAAGATGATGAGCAGCATCAGCAGGGTCGAGACGACGAGCAGGTCGCGCTGCTGCACTGCCACGTCGCCCGCGGGCGCCAGCACGACCAGATCGCAACCGCTCAGCAGCGCGGCGAGCGGAAAAAGAAGCAAGGCTCCAGATCGTCTCATCAAACGCTGCCCTCGATGGCCCTGCAGCAGGATCTCTGCAGGTTGCGATGCGATATGGACCAACGGCTACTGCCGCGGGCACGGCGACGACATTGGACAATTTGTCCAATGCCGGATTGCTATGGCTTTGGCGAAAGTGTGCACGCATAATTGGATGACGACAACATCGCATCTGGATGACGCATCGGGACGACGACAATCGCGTTCCGAACTTGAGCTCGGTGGCGACGGACAAGATGGCTGAAACTTCGACTGGCGAAACTGACAGCAGGCTGATCGGCTCGCATCACGGCCAGGTCAGCGCGGGCGATATCGCGGTCGGCGTGATCATTGGCAGAACGTCGGAATTCTTCGATTTCTTCGTCTACGCGATCGCTTCCGTGATCGTGTTCCCCAAGCTTGTGTTCCCAACGCACGACCCGCTGGTGGGGACGCTCTACTCCTTCGCCATCTTCGCGCTTGCCTTCATCGCCCGCCCGTTCGGCACCGTGCTGTTCATGGCGATCGACCGCGCCTATGGCCGCGGCGCCAAGCTGACGATCGCGCTGTTCCTGCTCGGCACCTCGACCGTCGCCATGGCGTTCCTGCCCTCCTATGAAGACGTCGGCGCGGTCGCCGCCTGGCTGCTGGCGCTTACCCGATTCCTGCAGGGCCTTGCGCTTGGCGGGACCTGGGACGGGCTGCCCTCGCTCCTGGCGCTAAATGCGCCGCAGAACCGGCGCGGCATCTATGCGATGATCCCGCAGCTCGGCGCGCCGATCGGCCTCATCGTGGCCAGCTCGCTGTTTGCCTTCTTCGTTGCCAACCTCTCGGCCGAAGATTTCTTCGCCTGGGGCTGGCGCTACCCCTTCTTCGTCGCATTCGCCATCAATGTCGTGGCGCTGTTTGCCAGACTGCGCATCGTGGTGACGCCCGAGTTCTCGAAACTCTACGAGAGCGGCGACCTGCAGCCGACCCGCATCAGGGACATGATCCGCACGGAAGGCCGTAACGTCGTCGTCGGCGCCTTCGCGCCGCTGGCGAGCTTCGCCCTGTTCCACATGGTGACGGTGTTCCCGCTGTCCTGGGTGTTCCTGTTCACCAATGAAGGGCCGGAGCGGTTCCTGGTCATTGAAGCGGTGAGCGCGCTGTTCGGCATCGCGGCGATCGTCGCATCAGGCCCGCTAGCCGACCGCGTCGGACGTCGCGCCCTGCTCGGCGGCGGCGCCGTCGCCATCGCCGCATTCAGCGGCTTTGCCCCGCAGCTCCTCAATGGCGGCACGGTCGGCGAGACGGTGTTCATGGTGCTGGGCTTCATCCTGCTGGGCCTAAGCTTCGGGCAATCCTCGGGCGTCGTCGCATCGAGCTTCTCGCGCCGGCACCGCTATACGGGCTCGGCCGTGACGTCGGACCTCGCCTGGATGTTCGGCGCAGGCTTCGCGCCGCTAGCCGCGCTGCTGCTGGCCGGTACCTTCGGCCTCATCGCCGCCGGCGCCTATCTGCTTTCAGGCGCCGCCTGCACGCTGATCGCGCTCTGGATCGACACGCAGGCACGCCAGGCCGACTGAACGAGCAGCAGGCTCGGTTTGCGGCCGCTAACTGCGATCAGACCTGGTAAAAATCCCGATACCATTCTACGAAGCGCGGGACGCCGATCTCGATCGGGATGCTGGGCTTGAAGCCGGTCACCTCTTCGAGCGAGGTCACATCGGCGAAAGTTGCCGGCACGTCGCCCGGCTGGAGCGGCATCATATTGCGGATGGCCTTGCGCCCAAGCGCTCCTTCCAGCACGTCGATCAGCCGATTCAGCTCGGTGGGCGAGCTGTCGCCGATGTTGTGGATCCTGAACGGTGCATTGCTTGTCGCGGGATCCGGCGCAGCATTTGTCCAATCGGGATTGGGCGTCGCGGGATGATGCATGACGCGGACCACCCCCTCGACGATGTCGTCGATATAAGTGAAATCGCGCTGCATGTTGCCATGGTTGAAAACGTCGATCGGCTGGCCGGCGAGGATGGCCTTGGTGAAGATGAACAAAGCCATGTCGGGCCGTCCCCACGGACCATAGACGGTGAAGAAGCGCAGGCCCGTCGTCGGCAGCCCGAACAGATGGCTGTAGGTGTGGGCCATCAGCTCGTTCGCCTTCTTGCTGGCGGCATAGAGGCTGAGGGGATGGTCGGCGGAATCATGCACCGAGAACGGCATGCGCGTGCTTCCGCCATAGATCGAGCTCGACGACGCATAGACGAGATGGCCGACCGAGGCCTGCCTGCACCCTTCCAGGATGTTGAGGAAGCCGTTGAGATTGCTTTGCGCGTAGACATGCGGATTGATCAGCGAATAGCGAACGCCCGCCTGCGCGGCGAGATTGACGACGATCTCCGGCGCGGCCGAGGCAAAGACCGCCGAGATGCCATCGCGGTCGGCGAGATCGACATGCTCGAAACGAAAGTTGGCGAACCCTTTCAGCCGCTCCAGCCGCGCCTGTTTGAGCGTGACGTCGTAATACTCGCTCATGGAATCGAGGCCGACAACCTGCCGGCCTTCGGCGAGCAGCCTCTGGCAAAGGTGAAAACCTATGAAGCCGGCTGCGCCGGTGATCAGGATCGGCCTGCTCGACGTCAATGCATACCCCTAACGCTGCAGTCCAAGGCCAGTCGAAAGCTTGCAACTTGTATGGCAGGCTGGCGATGAATTCAACGATACGCTTTCTTCCGCCGCTCCAATGATGCCGCCCCCTGCGGCCGTTTCCGCCGGGGTAAGACCGGCGGAAATGTGATCTCAAGCCAACGCTGATATGCGAGCGTGATCAGCGGTCGAGCCCTTCCGCCCGGAATGAGATTGCGCGCATAGCCCGGAGTGGGGATCTGGTTTACTTGGTGATCCCTGTTCCTTGAGGCAAACTGCTACCCGGGCCGTCAGGAGGAGACATGAGAGCACGCGCGGCGACGGTCGGAGACCTCGAAGATGTTTTCCGCGGCCTGTCCAAGCGAATGTCGGACGAATATGTGGCGGCCGGCAAGGACAGCAAAAGCGCCTATGACAATCTGATGATGAACCTGAAGGAAGGCCGGGCGCATGCGCTCGCGCAGGACGACAGGACGGTTGCGATCATCGCCTGGCACGAGCACGCGGACGCCGCCGATACGCTCTTTGCCGCGCATGAGGATTTCTTCAACGCCGCGACGGTCCGCTTCTGCAAGCGGCATATCCGCCATGTCCAGGCGCTCGCCGGCAATCTTCCCATACATTCGCGCAGCTGGCTGGACAGGCCCGACGTCGCGAAATGGTTCCGCGTGATCGGCTATATCGACCGGGG
The DNA here is from genome assembly GCF_037179585.1 of Mesorhizobium argentiipisi (SeqCode). Taxonomy (NCBI): domain Bacteria; kingdom Pseudomonadati; phylum Pseudomonadota; class Alphaproteobacteria; order Hyphomicrobiales; family Phyllobacteriaceae; genus Mesorhizobium; species Mesorhizobium argentiipisi (SeqCode). Next base: position 5,550 of record NZ_JAPYKO010000021.1, on the reverse strand, counting down.
GCGGGAGAACGGCGCCACCCTGTTCGAGCTGCCGCCAGCCGCAAACGGCTGAAAGGCCGCGAACGACGCCCACGCCTGCCGCAGCCCCTCTCGTCAGAGGCCGAACCAGCGCGACCTCCTGCTTGCGCCGAACATCTCCTTGTCGGCACGAAGCGTGAACGAAGGCTCATAGTAGTTGCCGGTCGGCGAGGGACCCGAGAAGAAGTCCACCTCGACCTTGCCGATGCGCCCGCCGCCAAATTCGATGTAACAGGTGCCGAAGCCGTCATAGAGCGTGCCGTTTCCGCTGCCACGCAGCTTGGCGACGAGTGCTGAGGCAACGGCGCGCGCGGCACCTTCGGCGAAGACGCCGGCCTTGGGCGTCCCGGTGTTGGCGCCGTCACCGACCGCGTAGACATTCTCGTATTTCGTCTCGAGCGTGCGCGGGTTGACCGGGATCCAGCCGTTCTCCGACATGCCGCTTTCCAGCACGACCGGCGGCACGCGATGTTTGGGGACGCCGAGGAAAAGGTCGAAAGGCATTTCGGTGCCGTCGTCGAGCACCGCCACGTTTCGGCTATTGTCGACCGAGGCGATGCGACGGCTGGGAATGAACTTGATGCCGCGCTCGGCGAAAGCCGCAAGCAGCGCCTTCGAGGTATCGGGTGACGGCGGCACCGGGCTGCCGAGCGGCAGCACCAGCGATATCTCACAGGCCTCGCGCACGCCTTGCCGCACCAGATAGTCATGCAGCATCAACACGCATTCGCTCGGGGCCGGCGGGCATTTGTAGGGCGCGCCGCAGACGCCGACCATCGCCCTGCCTCTCTTGAAGCCCGGCAACACGTCGCGCAGCCGCTCCGCGCCGGCAACCGAATAGAACTCGTTGGTGCCCGACAGCCCAGGCGTAGCGTCGAAATCATATTCAGCGCCAAGCGCGACAATCAGATAATCGGCATCGTAGACACCGTCGTCGTCGGTGGTGACACGGCGCCTTTCTGGATCGATCGCGGTGATGGTGCGCCTCAGCAATTTCACGCCGGGCTTGGCGTAACGGTTGTAGGGCAAGCGGACCGCCTCCGCCGCCTTCAGGCCGAACATCACGTCGAGTTTCGAAAAGCCGAACACGAAGGCGTCGCTCTTGTCGATGAGCGTGACATCGATGCCGTCGCCCATTGCCTCGGACAGCAGCGTCGTCAGTTCCAGGCCGCCAAAGCCCGCTCCCAGGACGACGATGCGCGGTTTGCTTGCAGTGCTCATCTCGGTTCCCCACGTCTTGGCGCGATGCAGAAGCGCCGGATTTGAATTTGCTCACTGTCTTTCGGTTGTGTGGCGGCGGGGATGTGTCTCTCACGTCCTCGCCGCCGATGCCCGTCGCCTCAGACCTCGATGCCTGACCTGTCAGGTCAGCACAGGTTGCGGCACGATGCGGATATAGGGTTTCGGTTCCTTCCAGCCCTGCGGATAGAGCTGCTTTGCTTCATCGTTCGACACCGAACCGGCGATGATGACGTCGTCGCCGGGCTTCCAGTTCACCGGAGTCGCCAGGCGATGCTTGGCCGTCAGTTGCAGGGAGTCGACGACGCGCAGCACCTCGTCGAAGTTGCGGCCCGTCGTCATCGGGTAGGATATGACGAGCTTGATCTTCTTGTCGGGGCCGATGACGTAGACGTTGCGCACCGTCTGGTTGTCGGCTGCGGTGCGCCCGTCGGCGCTGTTGCCGGCCGACGCCGGCAGCATGTCGTAAAGCTGCGAGACGGCCAGCGTCGGATCGCCGATCATCGGGAAGTTCGGCGCCATGCCTTGCGTCTCGGCGATGTCCTTCGCCCAGCCGGCATGCTTCTCGACCGGGCCGACGGACAGGCCGATGACCTTGACGCCGCGCTTGTCGAATTCGGGCTTCAGACGCGCCATATAGCCGAGCTCGGTCGTGCAGACCGGCGTGTAGTCCTTCGGATTGAGAAGAGGATGCCCCAATCCTTGCCCAGCCATTCATGGAAGGAAATCGGACCCTCGGTGGTGTCGGCCATGAAGTCGGGGGCGATATCTGCGATACGGAGTGACATGGTTGTGTTCCTTTCGGGTTGGAATTCGATTGCGGCGCTAAATTAGGAAATCTATGTTCCGCCAGCGTTCCCCGACGACGGCCGCCCGGTGATGGCTTCGGCGGCGGTGCCCTTTGTTCCGGACGGTGTATGCATGCGCGTTTCGATCCACCTCCTCGGCCGGTTCGCCGTCAGCGTCGATGACCGGGTGGTCCCGGCGGCCGAGTGGCGGCGCGACCGCGCCGCGGCTTTGGTCAAGCTGCTTGCCTTGCGGCCTGGACATCGCGCCCACCGCGAGCAGATCATGGAGACCTTCTGGCCAGACGCGGACCCCGACGCCGCCGGCGCCAGCCTGCGCAAGGCGGTCCATTTCGCACGCCGCGCGCTGGGCAGCCACGACCTGATCGACGTGAGCAACGATATCGTGGCGCTCGCCCCCGATGTCGAACTGGCGATCGACACCGAGAGCTTCGAGACCGCCACGAAGGCCGCCCTGCGAGGCGGCGACAGCCGGGCCTTCGCACACGCCACCGACCTCTACGGAGGCATGCTCCTGCCCGACGATCTGTTCGTCGAATGGCTGGAAACTCCGCGCGCGCAACTGCAGCAGCGCTATAGCGACCTCCTGCGCGCCGGCAATCTCTGGCAGCGACTGATCGCGCTCGACCCGGCCGACGAGCAGGCGCAATGCGCGCTGATGCAGGCAGCACTCGATGCCGGCAACCGCGTCGAAGCGATCCGCCAATTCAATCAGCTTCGCGACAATCTGCATGCCGAGCTCGGCGTCGGGCCGACCGCCGCCACCATCGCGCTCTACGAGAAGGCCTTGGCTCTGTCCGGCACGGAGATCGTCAGCCCGGTGGAGCAGATACGCACATCGCTCGCCTGGGGCTGGTGCATCTGCAAAGCGGCGAATTCGACAAGGCAAGCGAAATTGCCCGGCGCACGCGCGACCTTGCACTCGGCGCCGACCTGCCGCGCGAGGTCGGCGAGTCCAGCGCGCTGCTGGGCATCGCATCGATGATGCAAGCCCGGTGGCCGCAACTGTTCCGGTCCGAATTCATCGAATGGGTCCGCGCCAAACCCTCCTTCGTTCAGCATGTCTTCGATGGTCATCTCTGCCTTTCCGAATTCTGCCTGTGCAGCGCGAAAGGCCACGCCGAGGTCGCGGGACTTGCCCGGGAATTGCTCAGCGTGGCCGAGGAGGCCGGATCGAGTGCGGGCCGCGGTCTCGCTTGCCTGCTGCTTGGGGAGGCCTCGCTTTTCTCGGGCGATCTCGACAGCGCCGAAGGCTTCCTCACGACGGCGGAACAATTGCTTCAGGAGGCGGATGCGGTAGCGGGCCGCGTGCTTGCAATCGAGCGACTGGCCGAGATCGCGCTAGAGCGCGGCCAAAGGTGGCGCGCCGGCCGTCTCATCCGCCGCGGCCTGGCGGATGCGGAGCGATCCTGGCTTTCCCCGCACCTGATCATGCGCATGCAGGCGCTGGCCGTGCGCGCCGCGTCAACACCCAAGATGGTGGCCGAGGAAATCCTCGCCGGCGACCGGCTGTTGACGCCAGGCGCTTGCCAACCCTGCTCGATGGCGTTGCGCACCGCATCGGCAATAGCGCTTGCCGAAGCCGGCGACCTGGAACAAGTGGACCGCCGCCTGAACCGAACGTATCGCCGGCATGTGGCAGGGTGGCCCTTGGGCCGCGGCGCTTTGGGAGGCACGCGGCGTGCAGCGGCGGGCGCAGAACAAGGAAGTGCGCGCGCTGGCCGCCTTCGAGGAGGCGGCAGGCCGCTACGAGGAGCTCGGGCGGCCACGCGACCAGGCACGCTGCCTCGCACGCATGAGCCCCGGCGGCTGATGCCCGGTATTGGCTCGCGCGTAGCCCAGGCCTCCGCATGAAAGGCGTCTTCCCGGCAACGGCGACTTGCACAGAGCATTGTTTGGCGGAATTGTAGAAAAGGCAGCCGGCGAGCCGGCACGCCGGATGGGGTTTGGCTGCTGGAAATCGGGATGTTGCGCGTCTGCCTGGCTTTTGTCGCCATCGCTGCCCTGACGAGACCGTCAGGGGCGGAACCGCGCTCGTCCCATCTTTTCGACCGGTCCGACCTCGCCGCAGCCTATTCGGGCCAATCCGATCTCCTCACCGCATACACGACCGGCATGGCGCGCTACCGGCTTCAATATTCGGGCTCCGCGGCCCAGGCCGGTTTGGCCGCGCCGCTCGAGCCTCGCCTGCTGCGGCCCGAATTCCAGCAACGGACATGGCGCTCGGCGGACGGCAGCCTGCTGCAGGGATTTGGCGGCAAAGGCGGCTTCCGCTTGACGATCGGCAACTGCGTGACCCGCATATGCACGGCCAGCGAGTGCAGCGAAGCCGGCTGGCCGCTCTATGCTTGCAGCGACGGGCGCAAGCGCAAGATGTCGGTTAACAGCTTCGTGACGGCAACATTCGACGGCGTCTCTTACTGGCGGCTAAGCGCGCCGCAGGAGTGACGTTGGACGGCCCGAAGCAGGTGACGGAGCCGCTTGCGCCCATGTCGTCAAGCGTGGCATCGGTTGCGCGTTTTGAGGCGATCGAAGACAACGATAGTGGCACGCCAACACGACAGACGATCCGCAACCGCAAAAGTCAGCCTCGCCCGAGCGCTCTCCAAGCTTGGCTTCTGCTCGCGCACGCAGGCCGAGCATCTCGTCGTCGAAGGGCGGGTGCAAGTAAACGGCAAGACGGTGCGCGATGCCTTGCTGCGCATCGATCCCGACCGCGACCGCATCGGGGTCGACGGCGAGCGCATCGTTGCCGAGCGCAAAGTCTATCTGATGCTCAACAAGCCGCGCGGGCTGGTCACGACCCGCGACGATCCCGAAGGCCGCGGCACGGTCTATGACTGCCTGGCAGGGCTCGACCTGCCCTTCGTGTCGCCGGTCGGCCGGCTCGACAAGGCGAGCGAAGGGCTGCTTTTGCTGAGCAACGACACGCGCTGGGCGAACGGACTGCTCGACCCCGCCTCGCATGTCGCCAAGACCTATCACGTGCAGATCGCCGCCGCGGCCGACGAGGCGATGCTGGAGCGCTTTCGCCAGGGCGCCGTCGTCGATGGCGAGTTGCTCACGGCGAGCTCGATCGCGCTGTTGCGCAGCGGCGGGCGGACGGCCTGGCTGGAGATCGTGCTCGACGAAGGACGCAACCGGCAGATCCGCAGGCTGCTCGGCGCTTTCGACATCGAGGTGCTGCGGCTCATCAGGGTGGCGATCGGCCAGTTGCAACTCGGCGAGGTTGCCAAGGGTCAGGCGCGGCATCTGACGAGCGAGGAATTGGCGATGCTTTCAGCGTAGGCCTCGACCCCAATGGCTGCGCCCGAACTGCGTCATCCACGGGCGGAGCGGGAGCGAAGCGGACGCGTAGACCCGAGGATCCTGTGTGTTGGTTCTGGTGTATGGTTGAAGTGGGAAGGAGACCGAGTGGATCCTGGTCGTCCTTTCGGACAGGCCGTGGCATGGCCCGGTCCCTTCCCACCGGTGAACCATCAACCTG
>NZ_JAPYKO010000020.1:0-118379 GCF_037179585.1 Mesorhizobium argentiipisi (SeqCode) | reverse complement strand
ACCGGGCCATGCCACGGCCTGTCCGAAAGGACGACCAGGATCCACTCGGCCTCCTTCCCACTTCAACCATACACCAGAACCAACACACAGGATCCTCGGGTCTGCGCGCGTCGCTTCGCTCCTTGCTTCGCCCGTGGATGACGACAAGATGGGCGTTTCTGCCTGTTTCGACGAACTAGACGCCCTCGACCAGCACGATCTCGCCGTCGGCCACTTTCTGGCGGATGGCGACGGCGCGCTGGTATTCCGGCGAGTGGTAGCAGTCATGCGCCGCCGCCAGCGATTCGAACTCGATGATGACGTTGCGGGCGCGCCCCGGCCCTTCGGCCTTTTCATGCTCACCGCCGCGCGCCAGGAACTTCGCGCCGAAACGATCGAAGGCGAGCTTCGCGGCGGCGACATAGTCCTTGTAACCCTCGGCGTCGCGCACATCGACGCGGGCGATCCAATATCCCTTCGGCATTCTTTCTCTCCTGTCTGTTTTTCGCGAACGAGGACCAGTTCCGAAAGTCGCTCCGGTGAGGCAGCTGGTGGTGTTTTCGAGAACCGGAGCGGAGCCTACTTAAAGTACGTGAGCCCCGGAAGCGCAGAAAACGGCGCCGGATGACCGCCGGAGTAGAGTTTCGGAATTGGTCCTCAGGCCGATTGCATTTCGGCGAGAATCGCCTCTGCGGCGGCGCGGCGGTCCGGCGCGGCGACGATCGGCCGGCCGACGACAAGGTGGCTGGAGCCGTTGCGGATCGCCTGCGCCGGCGTCACCACGCGTTTCTGGTCGCCATGGTCGCTGCCCGCCGGCCGGATGCCCGGCGTCACCACAGCCAGGTCGGGTCCGACGATGCGGCGCACCGCTTCGGCCTCTTCCGCCGAGCAGACGATGCCGCCCATGCCGGCATGCAGCGCCTGTTCGGAGCGCCTGAGCACCAGCGTGTGCGGGTCGTATTCATAGCCGGCGTCGATCACGTCCTGCTCGTCCATCGAGGTCAGCACCGTCACGCCGAGCAGGCAGAGCTCGCTGCCCTTGGCCGCCTCGACCGCCGCTCTCATGGTTTTGGGATAGGCATGCAGCGTCAGCATCGTCATGCCCATCTTGACGATGTTCTCGACGCCCTTGGCGACCGTGTTGTCGATGTCGAGCAGCTTCATGTCGAGGAACACTTTGGTGCCGCCGCTGGCGAGCTCCCGCGCGAAGTCCAATCCGCCGGCAAAGGCGAGCTGGTAGCCGATCTTGTAGAAGGAAACAGTGCCTTCGAGCTCGCGCACCGCTCTCTCGGCCTCCTCCAGCGTCGGCAGATCCAGCCCCACGATCAGCCTGTCTCGCATGGTGTCGGCCTCCGCGAAATTGATCACGCCTCGATCCGGGTGGACAGCATGCGCGAGGTTTCGATCAGTGTGCGGCATAGGCGCTCCATCGATTGGTGTAGTCTGGCGTCCCTGAATTGTCCGTCCTCGGCGAAGGCTTCGCCTGCCTCGGAGACCGAGCATTCGGGCGTGATCACCTCCATCTGGCAGCGCACCAGCACCGCGCGCAGATGGTTGATGCAACGTATGCCGGCGAACTTGCCCCCGGAAGACGAGCAGAGCCCGACCGGCTTGCCGGCCAGCGGCCTGAACGTGCGGCTGCCCTCGCGCCGTATCCGGCTCACCCAGTCGATGGTGTTCTTGAGCAATGGCGGGATCGAGCCGTTATATTCAGGCGTCGCGATGAGCAGCCCGTCATGCGCGGCGATCTGGCGGCCGAGCTTGATCGCGTTCTCGGGGATGCCTTTTTCCTTTTCCAGGTCCTCGTCCATGATCGGCAGCGGATAGTCGCCGAGCGAGATGCGCGTCACCTCCGCGCCCTGCATGGCCAGTTCCTTCTGCGCCACGTCGGCGGTCCGGCCGCTGAAGGCGCCGGTCCGGACCGAGCCGGCGAAGACGAGGATTCTTGGGATCACTGCCATTGGCCACCCTTGTTCGGGGACAGGTACAGCCAAGGAGCATTCAAATCAACGAGGGGTGGCAGAAAACGTTCGAGGATTGGTCGCCACCTACCAACTTCGTCATCCACGGGCGAAGCAGCCGCGAAGCGGCGTCGCGAAGACCCGAGAATCCATTCCGTTACCCCAATTGTAGAGCGCAGCGGAGCAGAATTCTGGATCGTCGCAACGCTTCGAAGTCACGGAATGGATCCTCGGGTCTGCGCCGCGTCGCTTCGCTCCTTGCTCCGCCCGTCGATGACGAAGTGACGGGCGTTCGGCCAGTCGCCAGGACGCTGCCGCCACTGGCGATGCCCGAAACACTTTCGCAGGTAGAAACTAATGGCCTGCGCGCCGGTAGATCCACAGCTGCGTCGGCGGGATGTTGCGGAAGATGAAATCGAAATGCTCGACCGTGTAGTCGCCGCGCCCGGCCGGGATCGGCGATAGCGGGCCGTAGGTCAACTGCACGATCGGCCGTCCGGCGGGAATGCGGTCGAGCAGGCTTTCGATATAGGCGACGCGCTGGGCGACCGGGAAGTTGAGCAGCGGCACGCCGGAAACGACCGAATCGAACACCAAGTCGCGTTTGTCGCCGAGCGTGGCATTGAGATTGAAGGCGTCGCCCTCGATCACATTGACGCCGGGATAGAGCCCGCGCAGGTGGCGCACGAAATCGGTCGAATATTCGACCGCGTAGAGGTTTTCGGGCTTCACGCCCTGGGCAAGGATGGCGCGGGTGATGACACCGGTGCCGGGCCCGACTTCGAGCACCGGCAGGCCCGATCTCGGATTGACGATCGACGCCATCTTGCGGGCGGTGACGGAACTGGTGGGAACGATCGAGCCGACCGTTTTCGGCTTGTCGATCCAGCCTTTGAAGAACTTCAGCTCGTCGTCGAACTTTTCGGCCAGCGCTTTGCGCAACCCGGGACTACGTGCCATCACGAGCTCTCCTCAATGCTCAGCCTCCCGCTCCGCTACTTAGCAGGTGGGTGGAACAAGGCAAGGCGTCAAGCTGGCATAAGGTGTTGATGACGTTTGGGCAGCGGATCGCCCTCCGATGCCGTGCAGAATGCGGGGCTGGGGCGATCATTTTTCGCCGAACGACTCGAAGAAGTCCTTCATGCGAGCGAAAAAGCCGCTCGACTGGGGCGAGTTGTCCTTGGACGAAAGCTGCTCGAACTCTTCCAGCAATTCGCGCTGGCGGCGCGTCAGGTTCTGGGGCGTCTCGACCGCCGTCTGGATATAGAGATCGCCGACATTGGGCTGGCGCAGCACCGGCATGCCCTTGCCCTTCAAGCGGAACTGGCGGCCGTTCTGGGTGCCTTCCGGCACTTTCACCTTGGTCTGCGTGCCGTCCAGCGTGGTGACCTCGAAGGAGCCGCCAAGGGCGGCCGTCGTCATCGAGATCGGCACCTTGCAGTAAAGATCGGCGCCGTCGCGCTGGAAGAATTCGTGCGGCTTGACCGCCAGGAAGATGTAAAGGTCGCCGGATGGTCCGCCGCGCAGGCCCGCCTCGCCCTCGTTGGCAAGCCGGATGCGGGTGCCGTCCTCGATGCCGGCCGGGATATTGACCGACAGCGAGCGTTCCTCGGTGACGCGGCCCTGGCCGGCGCATTTCGGGCAGGGGTCCTTGATCGTCTGGCCGCGGCCCTGGCATTGCGGGCAGGTCCGCTCGATCGAAAAGAAGCCCTGCGTGGCGCGCACCTTGCCGTGGCCGTGGCACATCGAGCAGGTCACCGGCTGCGTGCCGGGCCTGGCGCCGCTGCCGGAGCATTCCGAGCAGGAGATGGAGGCCGGCACGCGGATCTGTGCCGTCTTGCCGGAAAAGGCTTCTTCCAGCGTGATTTCCATGTTGTAGCGCAGGTCGGCGCCGCGTTCGCGGCCGCCCGACGAACGGCGCTGCCGGCCGCCCATCATGTCGCCGAAAATATCCTCGAAGATGTCGGCGAAGCCGCCGGCGCCGAAGCCATGTGCTGCGCCGTTCATACCGCCCTCGAAGGCAGCGTGGCCGAAACGGTCATAGGCGGCGCGCTTCTGCGGGTCCTTCAGCGTCTCGTAGGCTTCGTTGATTTCCTTGAACTTGTGCTCGCAGGCATGGTCGCCGGGGTTGCGATCGGGATGGAACTGCATGGCGAGCTTGCGGAAAGCGCTCTTGAGTTCCTTGTCGTCGGCGCCTTTTTGCACGCCCAGCGTTTCGTAGAAATCAGCTTTCATTTTTTCCCGCTGTCCGGATGCTCAATGTCTTCAAGCATTGTTGGCGACGTTTGCCGGCACGTTCTTGGATTTAGGAGCGATGTTTCCCGGATGCTAGTACTAAGCCGGGCCGCTCCGGGTTTTTCTGTCACTTTTTCGATTGGGGTTGCAAAAAAGCCCGGCCGTGCGCCGGGCTTTTCGCATAATCCGCCGTCAGCCGGCTCAGGCCGACTTCTTCTTCTCGTCGTCTTCGTCGATTTCCTCGAAGTCGGCGTCGACCACATCCGAATCCTTGGCGGCATCCGCCTTGGCGTCGGCTTCGGCCGCTTCCTTCTGCGAAGCCTCGTACATGGCCTGGCCGAGCTTCATCGACACTTCGGCTAGCGACTGCGACTTGGCCTCGATGTCGGCCGGGTCGTCGCCTTCAGCCGCAGTCTTCAGCGCGGCGATCGCGTCCGAGATCGCGGTGCGGTCAGCCTCCGAGACCTTGTCGCCATAGTCCTTGAGCGACTTCTCGGACGAATGCACCAGCGCCTCGGCCTGGTTGCGGGCCTCGACGAGGGCGCGACGCTTCTTGTCTGCGTCGGCATTGGCCTCGGCGTCCTTCACCATCTTCTCGATGTCGGCGTCGGACAGACCGCCCGAAGCCTGGATGCGGATCTGGTGCTCCTTGCCGGTGCCCTTGTCCTTGGCCGAGACATTGACGATGCCGTTGGCGTCGATGTCGAAGGTGACCTCGATCTGCGGCACGCCGCGCGGAGCCGGCGGGATGCCGACCAGGTCGAACTGACCGAGCAGCTTGTTGTCGGCCGCCATTTCGCGCTCGCCCTGGAAAACGCGGATCGTCACCGCCGACTGCGAATCCTCGGCGGTCGAGAAGGTCTGGCTCTTCTTGGTCGGGATCGTCGTGTTGCGCTCGATCAGTCGGGTAAACACGCCACCCAGCGTCTCGATGCCCAGCGACAGCGGCGTCACGTCGAGCAGGAGCACGTCCTTGACGTCGCCCTGCAGCACGCCGGCCTGGATGGCGGCGCCGAGCGCCACAACCTCATCCGGGTTGACACCCTTATGCGGCTCCTTGCCGAAGAACTGCTTCACGATCTCCTGGATCTTGGGCATGCGGGTCATGCCGCCGACCAGGACCACCTCGTCGATCTCGCCCGCCTTCAGGCCGGCATCCTTGAGCGCCGCCTTGCAGGGGTCGATGGTGCGCTGCACGAGGTCCTCTACCAGGCTTTCGAACTTCGCCCGGGTGAGCTTCATCGTCAGGTGCTTCGGGCCGCTGGCGTCGGCGGTGATGAAGGGCAGGTTGATCTCGGTCTGCGTCGTCGACGACAGCTCGATCTTGGCCTTTTCGGCCGCTTCCTTCAGGCGCTGCAGCGCGAGCTTGTCGGCCTTGAGGTCGATGCCCTGTTCCTTCTTGAACTCGGCCGCCAGATATTCGACGAGCCGCATGTCGAAGTCCTCGCCGCCGAGGAAGGTGTCGCCATTGGTCGACTTCACCTCGAACACGCCGTCGCCGATTTCCAGCACCGAAATATCGAAGGTGCCGCCGCCAAGGTCATAGACGGCGATGGTCTTGCCGTCCTTCTTTTCCAGGCCGTAGGCAAGCGCGGCGGCCGTCGGCTCATTGATGATGCGCAGCACCTCGAGGCCGGCGATCCTGCCGGCGTCCTTGGTCGCCTGGCGCTGAGCGTCATTGAAATAGGCCGGAACGGTGATGACCGCCTTCTCGACCTTCTCGCCGAGATAGGCTTCCGCCGTCTCCTTCATCTTCTGCAGGATCATGGCCGAGATCTGGCTGGGCGACTGCTTCTTGCCGCCGGCCTCGACCCAGGCATCGCCATTGTCGCCCTTGACGATCTTATAAGGGACAAGCTTCTTGTCCTTCTCCGTTACCGGGTCGTCATAGCGGCGGCCGATCAGGCGCTTGACCGCGAAGATGGTGTTTTCCGGATTGGTTACCGCCTGGCGCTTGGCCGGCTGGCCGACGAGACGTTCGCCGTCGCTCGATATGGCGACGATGGAAGGCGTCGTGCGCGCGCCTTCAGCATTCTCGATCACCTTGGGGTCCTTGCCATCCATGATGGCGATACACGAGTTGGTGGTGCCGAGATCGATACCGATAACTTTTGCCATTGTTCTAATCTCTCCTCTAAGCAGGCTCTCTGGACCCTTCAAAAGGCGTTCCGACGAAAGCCCCTGTTCACAAGAAATCCCGTCATGGTCCCCGCTTTTCAGGGCTGGACGGCTGGCGCGTATATAAGAACAGGCGACACAAGGCGCAAGCATTCTGCGCAAGCTATCCATCGTCTTGGCAGCGACCGGAAAGAGACCTGCCGCGCTTTGCGCCAGAGCCGGCCTGAGGTCAATCTATCTAACTGTTCCAGCTTGGTTTTTTTAAAGCGGTGGCGCTTAGGGCTCGCAGATCTGCCGGCCGGCAAGGTCAAGACTTGCTGTTTCGGGCGTGACTTTCGGTCGCGAAAGAGCGGAAAATCAGCGTTGCGGCGACGCTTCGCGCATCCGGCGCAAGCTGTGAGGAGCGCCTGGCGCTCGGGCAAAGCCCCGCCGGGCGCATGGCCCGGCAGGATGTTGGGACTTAGAGCCCGTTGTCCTTCAGGATTTTGGCGGCGTTCTCCTTGGTGACCTTCTCCGTCGGCAGCGTGATGGTCTTTTCGACCTTCTCGCCATTCAGGAACTTGATCGCCTGGCGCAGGCCCTCGGCGCCCGGCGTGACATAGGTGAAGGTCGCCGTCAGCTCGCCCTTGTTCACCATCTGCACGCCTTCGTTGGGCAGGCCGTCGATGCCGATGAACTTGATGTCCTTCTCGCGCCCGACGTCCTTGGCCGCGAGATAGGCGCCATAGGCCATCGGATCGTTGTGGCCATAGACGAGGTCGATCTTCTCGTTGGTCTTCAGCGCGTTGGCCATGATGTTGTAGGCCTGGTCCTGCTTCCAGTCGCCCGACTGCTGGTCGAGCAGGTACTTGATGCCCGGCTCCTTGTCGGTGAATTCATGGAAGCCGTCATGGCGGTCATGCGCAGGCTGCGTGCCCATGCCGCCCCAGATCTCGACGACGTTGCCGGCCGCCTTGCCCTTGCCGCCCAGGAGCTCGACGGCATATTCGCCCGCGGCCCGGCCGATCAGCTTGTTGTCGCCGCCGACGAACTGCGTGTAGTCCTTGGTGTCGACATTGCGGTCGAGCACGAAGACCGGGATCTTGGCGTCGATCGCCTGTTGCACGACGCCGGTGAGACCTGCCGATTCCTTCGGCGACACCAGCAGCGCGTCGACCTCCTGGCGGATCAGGTTCTCGACATCGGCGACCTGCTTTTCGGTCTTGTCCTCGCCGTCGGTGATGATCAGCTCGACTTCCGGGTGCTTGGCGGCTTCGGCGATGATGTCCTTGTTGAATTGGGCGCGCCAGGGCTCGATGGTCGTCACCTGCGAGAAGCCGATCTTCCACTTCTTGTCCTGGGCAAAGGCGTGGTTGCTGGAAAAGAGAGCGGTCGTCGTCAGAAGAGCCGCCGCGAAGGTGGCGAGCTTCAGCATATCACGTCGTTTCATGGTCCTGTTTCCTCCGGATTATAGAGACGAGGTCTCCTGTGACGGCCGTTTTGCCGCGGCCGTTTCCTTTTGCGCCGTCCGTCCGCCGGGCAGGCGCAGATAGCTGAGAAGATCGCCGGCGTTGCGCTCCTGCACGAGCACGGTGCCGATGATGATCGCCCCCTTCAGCACCAGCTGAAGGTTCGAATTGATGTTGTGCAACTGCAGGATGTTGGAGAGCAGCCCGAAGATGAGCACGCCGCAGAAGGTGCCGATCAGGCTGCCGCGCCCGCCCATCAGGCTGGTGCCCCCGATGACCACGGCGGCGATGGCGTCGAGCTCCAGCCCGGCGCCGGCATCCGGCTTGCCTTGCCGGTATTGCGCCACGTAAAGCACCGCCGCGATGCCGGCGAGCAGGCCGGACACGGCATAGGTGGCGATCTTGACGCGACCGGCCGCGATGCCGGAGAGCCGCGCCGCCTCCTCATTGCCGCCGATGGCGTAGACATAGCGGCCGAAGGGCGTGAAGCGCAGCACCGCGCCGTAGATCACGACCGCGCCGAGGAAGAAGAGGCCGGGCATCGGCACGACGCCGAACACCAGCGAGCGCAGGATCTCGAAGTCGGCGGTGGCGTTGGAGCCGGTATAGACCGGCAGCACCGCGTTGTTCTGGCCGGCGGTGAGCCTGGCGATGCCGAGCGCCGTCACCATCATCGCAAGTGTCACGATGAAGGGCTGCAGGCGGCCGGCGACGATGATGAAGCCGTTGATGGTGCCGAACAGGAGGCCGACGCAAGGCGCCACCAGAAGCACGCCGAGCACGCCGAACTTGGTCTCCACCTGCGGCAGCAGGTACCACAGCGAAAGGCAGCACAGCACCACGCCGACGATGCCCGGGATGACAAGCCCGCGCGCCTTGTCCAGCCGCACCTCGCGGCCGGCTTGGGCGCCGGTGCGGGATTTCTCGATGTTGAGCAGGATGAAGCGCGTGGCCAGCGCGCCGAGGCAGAGAGCCGCCAGCGCCGTCGTCGGCACGCCAAGCGCCGCCGACGGGGTGGCGCCCGGCACGGTGAGAAGCATGGCGCAGACGACCGAGCAGATCGCCATCAGCGAGCCGACGGAAAGATCGATGCCGCCGGTCAGGATCACCGCCGTCATGCCGGTGGCGATGAGGCCGGTGGTCGACACCTGGCGCAGCACGTCGAGCAGATTGCCGTAGGACAAGAAGATGTTGTTGCCCTTGGAGCTGATCGGCGAGCCGAAGACGCCGATCAGGAAGATGGCGATCAGCCCCCAGTAGAGCTTGGTGCGGGAGAGAAGGCTGATGAGGCTCATGCGGCTGTTCTCGCTGCCCGTCTTGGTGCGGCAAGCCGCATGATCGCCTCCTCGCTGGCCTCGGCGCGGGACAGGACTCCGCGCTGGCGGCCATCAGCCATGACCAGGATGCGGTCGGCCAGATGCAGGAGCTCGGGCAGTTCGGAGCTGATCACCGCGATCGCCAGGCCGTCGCCGGCGAGCTTGAAGATGAGGTCGTAGATTTCGCGCTTGGCGCCGACATCGATGCCGCGCGTCGGCTCGTCGAGCAAAAGCACGCGCGGCCGTGTCGCCAGCCATTTGCCGATCACCACCTTCTGCTGGTTGCCGCCGGACAGCGTGCCGGCCGCCTGCTCGATGCTTCCGCAGCGTATGCCGAGCGCGCTCACCGCCTCGCGCGCCAGGCCCTGCTCGCCCGAACGCGAGCGCAGGCCGAAGCGCGCCAGCGCGCCGACCAGCGGCAGCGCGACATTGTCGGTGATCGAGGCCTTGAGATGCAGGCCCTGCGTCTTGCGGTCCTCGGTGACCAAGGCGATGCCGAGCCGGCGGGCCTCACGCGGCGAGCCGATCTCGACCGGCACGCCGTCGAGCCGGATCTCGCCACCGGTGCGGCCGTCGCTGGAGCCGAAAATCGCCTCCAGGATTTCGGTGCGGCCGGAACCCAACAGCCCGCCTATGCCGAGGATTTCGCCGGCTGAAAGGTCGAAGCCGACGCCGTCGATCACCATGCGCCAGCCATGCCGGTCGGGTTTCGACAGCGACAGGTCCCTGACCGAGAGCACCACCTTGCCGCCGGGGCCGCGCTCATGATCGGAGGACGCCAGAAGGTCGCGCCCGACCATGGCCGAGATGATGGCGTCTTCGCCCAGTCCCGCCATGTCCTCAGTGAAGACATGGCGCCCGTCGCGCAGCACCGTCACCCGGCTTGCCAGATGCATGACCTCGTCGATGCGATGCGAGATGTAGACGACCGCGACGCCGCTCGCCGCGAGCTGACGGATGATGCGGAACAGTCGCTCGCACTCGGCCGGCGACAGCGCCGAGGTCGGCTCGTCCATGATCAGGATGCGCGCCGATTTCGACAGCGCCTTGGCGATCTCCACCAGCTGCTGCTCGCCGACCCTCAGCGTGCCGATGCGCGCTTCCGGATCGAGCTCGATGCCGAGACGCTGCAGCAGCGCGCTGGCCGCACGGCTGCTCGCCTTGCGGTCGACGACCAGCCCGGCGATCAGCTTTTCGCGGCCGAGGAAGATGTTGTCGGCGACGCTGAGTTCGGGAACGAGGTTAAGCTCCTGATGGATGATGGCGATGCCGGCGTCTTCGGCATCGCGGACACCAGCGAAACGGACCGGCTTTCCGTCGACGGCAACAGTGCCTTCGTAATCCGTATAGACGCCGGAGAGGATCTTCATCAGCGTCGACTTGCCGGCGCCGTTCTCGCCCATTAGCGCATGCACCTCGCCGCTTCTGAGGTCCAGGCTCACATCGGACAGCGCGGTGATGCCGCCAAACCGCTTGGAAATGCCGGTCGCGCCCAGGACGACGGCGGGACCGTCGGCGGCCACATTGCCAGTCGTGATGGAATCAGCGCGCTGCATGGCAAAGGACGGCCTCCCTCCGTCGTCTTCGATGCCCGAACGCTAATCTAAACGTTTCGAATCTGTCAAGCGCCTATCTGGGTCACTGAGGATTGACGCATTTCAATTCTTGCGAAAAATGCCGGCTTTACGTAGGGTTGGCCGAATAGGGGTGACTAAACGTTTCGAAAATGACAGTGTCAGGGCGGAAAAACCAGCGGAAATCCACGGCGCCGACCATGCTGCACGTTGCCGAGGCGGCGCGCGTGTCGGTGGCCACCGTGTCGGCATTGCTCAATGGCACCGCCACCGTCAGCCCCGAGCTTACGCAACGCATCGAGCAGGCGATCCGCGATATCGGCTACAAGCGCAATGCTATTGCCCGGAGCCTGAAGATGGGCACAACGCGCACCATCGGCCTTACCGTGCCGCACATCACCAACCCGTTCTTCACCGATGTCGTCTCGGTCATCCAGCAGGCCTTCGACCGCGCCGGCTATGCCGTCATGCTGTGCTGCACCGACGAGGATCTGAACACCCAGGACGAGCAGATCCGCCTGCTGCTCGACCGCATGGTCGACGGGCTGATCGTGGCGCGCGTCGGCGACGGCGGCATTCTGAAGGACATCGTCGAGGACGCCAATGTGCCGGTGGTGCTGCTCGACCGCCTCTGCGAGGGCGTCGACACCGACGCGGTGGTTCTGGACAATCGGCGCGCCGTGTTCGACGCCGTCACCTATCTGATCCATCTTGGCCATCGCCGCATCGGCTACATCACCGGCACATCCGACATATCCCCCATGCATGACCGCATGATCGGCTACCGCGAGGCGCTGCAGGTGGCCGGCCTGCCGGTGGCGGAGGAGCTCGTGCGCTCCGGCAATTTCCACGAGATCGACGGCTACAACGCGACCATGCAGCTCTTGTCGCTGCACGACCGGCCGAGCGCGATCTTCTCGGCCAACAACCCGATGGTGATCGGCACGATGAAGGCGATCCGCGACATCGGTCTCAGCTGCCCCGAAGACATTTCGGTCGCCTGTTTCGACGATTTTCCCTGGTCGGACGTGTTCGTCCCGCAACTGACCACCGTGGCGCAGCCGGTGCAGGCGATCGGCGAGCAGGCGGCGAACCTTCTGCTCGACCGGCTGGCCGGCAATCGCGACGCGCCGCCGCGCAAGCTCGTGCTGAAGGGCCGGCTGATGATCCGCAATTCCTGCCGGCCGCTCGGCGCGGTCGCGCAGAGCGTCAGCGCGTAGGTTCGAAGGCCTCTGCGCACAGCGCCTGCAGCTTTGGGAAGATGTGCCTGCCGCCGGTGATCACCCGCGTGCCTTGGTCGATCACCGTCTCCGGATCGGCTTTCAGCGTCGTGCCGCCGGCCTCTTCGACCAGCAGCATGCCGGCTAGGCAGTCCCAGGCGTTCATGTGTTCCTCGGCATAGCCGAGCAACCGGCCGGACGCCGCATAGGCAAGCATCAGCGCTCCGGAAGCATTACGGTAAAAGACGCCGCCTTCGGCCATGATCAGGCCGATGAGCACGACGACATTCGTGGTGGAGGCGCGGTTGGAAAGCCCGGTGCCGACGGCGCCTTCGGAAAGCGACGCCGCATTGCTGGCCTTGATCGGCTTACCGTTGAGGAAGGCGCCGCCGCCGCGGCGGGCGTAGAACGTCTCGTCGGTCGAAGGCTCATGGATGACGCCCACGATCGTCTCGCCGTTCCTGGCGCAGGCGATCACCACGCACCAGGCGGGAATGCCGCGCACGAAATTGGCGGTGCCGTCGATCGGATCGATCACCCAGACATGACCGGTTGTTCCGGCCACCGCCGCGTGCTCCTCGCCGACGATGCCGTCTTGCGGATAGGCCTCGGCGATCGCCGCGCGGATGAACAGCTCGACCTCGCGATCGCCCTCGGAAACCAGGTCCTGGTGGCCCTTGCTCTCGACGGCCAGATTGTCGAGGTCGCGAAAATATTTGAGCCCCAGCTCGCCGGCGCGCCGCGCCAGGTCGATGGTGAAATGCATGCGGTCGTCGAGATCATGGTTCATGAGCAGGCTCGCGCTTGGCAGGGAGTCTGCCCTTAGAAGAATTCCACCAAAAGTGTGAGCGGTTTTCCGCCCGGAATTGCGGCAAAGCAAAGAGATAGAGCGGTCCGCCGTTTCCGCGGAACGGTGAAAAGCTCTATCAGACGGGCATGTCAGAAGCTATGGCGCCGTCAGGCCGCCTTCGACATCGATTTGTGCACGTCGGCAAGAATCTCGAAGGAGCGCACGCGCGCCGCGTGGTCGAAGCACTGCGCCGTCACCATCAATTCATCGGCGCCGGTGCGGCTTATGAAGGCGTCGATGCCCTGGCGCACCGTTTCCGGCGAGCCGACAACGGCGCAGGACAGCGCCTGGGCAAGCATGGTTTTCGCCGTAGGGTCGAGATCGCGGTCGTAATTCTCGACCGGCGGCGGCAGCTGTCCCGGCCGGCCGCTGCGCAGATTGACGAAGGCTTGCTGCAGCGAGCTGAACAGAAGCTTCGCCTCGGCGTCCGTCGGTGCGGCAAAGACATTGAGGCCGAGCATGACATAGGGCTTGTCGAGTTGCGCCGACGGCTGGAACCGCGTGCGATAAACCTCCAGCGCATGGTCGAGCTCGGCCGGCGCGAAATGCGAGGCGAAGGCGTAAGGCAGGCCGAGAAGCGCCGCGAGCTGCGCGCCATAGAGGCTGGAGCCGAGAATCCAGACTGGCACGGTCTGGCCTTCGCCGGGCACGGCGCGGATGCGCTGGCCTTCCTCGGCCGGTTGGAAATAGCCCATCAGCTCGACGACGTCCTGCGGGAAATTGTCGGCGCTTTCGAGGTTGCGGCGCAGCGCCCGCGCCGTCAGCATGTCGGTGCCCGGCGCGCGGCCGAGGCCGAGGTCGATGCGGCCGGGAAAAAGCGCCGCCAGCGTGCCGAACTGCTCGGCGATCACCAGCGGCGCATGGTTGGGCAGCATGATGCCGCCGGCGCCGACGCGGATCGTCTTGGTGCCGCCGGCGACATGCGCGATCACGACCGACGTCGCCGCGCTCGCAATGCCCGGCATGTTGTGATGCTCGGCCAGCCAGTAGCGCCGGTAGCCCAGGCGCTCGGCATGACGGGCGAGATCAAGCGAATTGGCAAGCGACTGCGAGGCGGTGCTGCCTTGCGTGATCGGCGACAGGTCGAGAACCGAAAGGTCCGTCATTGGTCAGGTCTCCACGATGCGTTTTTCCCGCAGCCTCGCCTCGAAGGCGGCGCGGTCGGGAATGATGATGGCGAGCTGGTTCTCCAGCACGTCGGCGAGCTCAGTGGCCGTCGCGATCTCGCGCTGCTCGCCGCGGCCGCCGGCATGATGCGTCGACAGCCGGTTGTTGCGCAGCCCATAGCGCCGGTCGGGCAAAGCGAGCGCGGCGACCAGCGTCGACAGGAAATGCGAGCTGGGACGCGTCGACAGGAAATGGCTGGCGACCCGATAGTCGACCTCATAGGCCTGGCTCATATCGAAGCGATAGAGCGTGCGCCAATCACCGCCGATGTCCGCCTGCAGGCGGAATTGTCCGCCGGTCTCGACGAGGCGGAAGGTTTCGTGCGGCGTCTGCTGCTCCAGCCCGGGTTGCAACGGCAGCGGCGCTGTCAGCGTCAGGCCGCCGAAGCCGACATCGGCAATGTAAGTGCGGCCGCCAAGCTCGATGCGCAGCAGCATATGGCTGCGCGCGGTAATGGCGTCGTCCGGCTGGCCCCAGAGCACGCGGGCGGCAAGTCCGCTGACGGTGAAGCCCAGCGCGTCAAGCGCGTGCATGAAAATAAGATTGTGCTCGAAGCAATAGCCGCCACGGCCCTGGCGAAAAATCTTGTCCTGCAGCGAAGCGATATCGAGGCCGACGGAAACGCCCATCAAAGCATCGATGTTCTCGAACGGGATCGCCTGCGGGTGCGCGGCGTGCAGCGCCTGCAGCGTGGCCAGCGAAGCGTCGGCCGGTCCGCCATAACCGATGCGGGCGAAATAGCCATCGAGATCGAAGTTGCTCATTCAGGGGCAGGTCCGGCTTGACCGGTCCGATATAGGCACTGGTCACCGGTGTCGCAAACAATGGCCGAGGTTTGAGATTGGGCAGCCTCAGGCCGCCTGATTGTGGTTGTTCCCGGCCGGCTCGTCATCGACGACAGACGTGTGCTGCGCCGCCAGGAAATTGCCGACCGGGCTCAGATTTTCGAAATGGTCGCAAAAGACCTTGATGACGACCAGCAGCGGCACCGCCATCAGCGCGCCGACGAAGCCCCACAGCCAGGACCAGAAGGCGATGGCGATGAAGATCGCCACCGCATTGATTTCGAGGCGTCGCCCGACCACCGTCGGCGTCACGAACTGGCCTTCGACGATGTCGCACAACACCACGAAGGCTGGCGCCAGGAGCGCATAGGCGATCGTGTCGAAGCTGATCAGCGCGATGATGGCGACGATCAAGACGGTCATCAGCGCGCCGACATAGGGGAGGAAATTGAGCAATGCCGCCATCGCCCCCCAGACCAGCGGATTGGGCATGCCGAGCGCCCAGAGACCCAGCCCGATCACCGTGCCGAGACCCATATTGATGATGGAGACCGTGAGCAGATAGTGGGAAATCTCGCGCTCGACGTCATAGACGATGCGCAACGCCCGCTTCTTTTGCGTCATACTGGTGAAGGACTGGACGATTTTCTCGTAGAACAGCGTGCCGGAGGCGAGCAGGAACAGCGACAGCACGAACACGATGGTGATCGAGGTGCCGGCTTCCAGGATGTTGCTCGCCGCCGTCGACAGGAAGCCGGAAGGCGCCACCGCGACCCGCTGCACGCCCGGCTCCTGCGAAGTCTCGGTCAGCGCTTCCAGCTGATGCGCGAGATCCATCATCCGTTCGAGCGGCCGCTTGAACGGCGCCAGCCGCTCGGTGAGCTGCTGGCCGATCGAATAGGAGTTGTTGATGAGGTCAATGACCGGACCGCTGAGCAGATAGCCGGCGGTGGCGAAAATGAAGATCGACAGCAGCACGAGCAGCGTCGCCGAAACCACTTCCGGAATGCCGCGCTTGCGCAGGAAGCGCACGATCGGCGTCAGCGTCAACGCCAGCAGGAAGGCAAGTATCACCGGCATAAAGAAGGCGCGGGCGAAATAGAGCGCGGCCGCCGTCATCAGAATGAAAATCCCGATCACCAGCGAGCGCATCAGGCGCATGTCCGCCCGCGCCTCGGCGCGCGCGTCAGGACTTTCGGTAACGCCTGCGCCCGAAGCGATCGGTTCGGCTTTCATCGGTTCCCCTAGAGCAATTCCAGGAAAGTGTGAGCGGTTTTCCGTCCGGAATTGCGTCAAAACAAGGCACCGCAACCGGTGCAATCGACGGGGAAAACGTGCTCGCCGCGCCAAGGTTCCGTTAGCCGGCGATCATGGAAGACCTTGGGCAGCTGCCGCTCAGGCGCCAGTCACCCTCGACATTGGCGCCGGCGCAGGGGATGCCGCCTCTGCCGTCTTACTGCGCACGATCGGCGCCACCTTGGTGCCGTAGAGCTCGATCGCTTTCATGATCTTGGCGTGCGGCATGGTGCCGATCGCCATTTGCAGCAGGAAGCGATCGTTGCCGAAGATCTTGTGCTGAGCGACGATCTTTTCCGCCACCGCCTCAGGATTGCCGACGAAGAGCGCGTCGTTCGGGCCCCGCGCCTGATCGAAATGCGCGCGCGAGGTCGGACCCCAGCCGCGCTCGCGGCCGATGCGGTTCATCACCTCGGCCTGCGGTCCGTAGAAATCGTCGGCCGCCTGTTCGGTCGTCTCGGCGATGAAGCCGTGCACATTGATGCTGGTGGCAAGCGTTGCCGGATCGGTGCCGGCGCGCTGCGCCGCCTCGCGGTAGATCTCGAACAGCGGCGCGAAACGGGCCGGCTCGCCGCCGATGATGGCAAGCGCCAGCGGCAGGCCGAGCACGCCTGCGCGAGCGGCGGATTGCGGCGTGCCGCCGATGGCAATCCAGATCGGCAGCTTTTCCTGCAACGGACGCGGGTAGACGCCGCGGCCGTTGATCGGCGCGCGCAGCTTGCCCTGCCATGTCACCTTCGCTTGGTCGCGGATGGCCAAAAGCAGGTCGAGCTTTTCGGCGAAGAGCTCGTCATAGTCCTCGAGGTTGTAGCCGAACAGCGGGAAGGATTCGATGAAGGAACCGCGCCCAGCCATGATCTCGGCGCGGCCGTTTGACAGCAGGTCAAGCGTCGCGAATTGCTGGAAGACGCGCACCGGATCGTCGGAGGAGAGCACGGTGACCGCGCTGGTGAGCTTGATGCGCTTCGTGCGCTCGGCCGCCGCGGCCAGCGCCACCACAGGCGCCGAGGCTGCGTAGTCGGGGCGGTGATGCTCGCCGAGGCCGAACACGTCGAGGCCGACCTGGTCGGCCAGCTCGATTTCCTCGATGAGGTTGCGCAGCCGCTCATGCGGGCCCATCGCGCCGGGGCCCGGCTCCGGGCTGACATCGGCGAAAGTGTAGAGACCGAGTTCCATCTGGTCGCGTCCTAAGGGCTTTCATGTGGATGTTGCTTGTCGCGCAAGACGTAACGATCTGCCTTGCCGATCGCCAGAGGTGCGATCTGTGAACAGTGCATCATGCATCGCCGAGCCGTATCCCTGCGGCAACAAGCCCGGATTTTTCATGGCTGGCATACCGAATTGGCGCTTGAACTCGCCGCTTTCACGCGTATGTAAGCGTCGCGAATAGACTGCAGGGAAGTACACTTGGCTATCTACAGGGAAAAAGACATTTTCGAGCGGCGCAACGCCGCGAACGAGGCAAAGAAGGCGCTGCTCGAGCGCTTCAAGGCAAAGCCGGCGGCGGATGATCCAGCCGTTCTGGCCCGCCAGGCCGAACGCAAGGCTATCCTCGAGGCCCGCGCCATCCGCGAGGCCGAAAAGGCAAGATTGAAGCAGGAAAAGCTGGCGCGTGAAGCGGCCGAGAAGGCCGAGCGCGAGGCGATTGCCGAAGCGGCGCGTCTTGCGGCGGAAGCAGCGGCGGCCGAAGAGGCCAGGCGCCGCGAGGCCGAGGAGGCCCAGCGGATCGCGCTTGAGCTTGCCGACGAGGCCGAGCGCAAGGCCAAACGTGACGCACGCTACGCCGCCCGCAAGGCGCGCGTCGGCAGGGCGCCGCCGGGCTTCTCCGCCCGCTAAGTTCGGGTTTGCTGAAAAATGAGTCAGGGTCGCCGAAAGCGGCCCTGAACGTGTTTGTGCCTGAAAACGCTCAGGCTACCAGTTTGAGGCCGACGATGCCGCAAACGATCAGGCCGATACATGCGAGCCGGACAGCGGTCGCGGGCTCGCCGAGCAGCCAGATGCCGAGCAGCGCCGTGCCGACGGTGCCGATGCCGGTCCACACCGTATAGGCCGTGCCGACAGGCAGCGTCTTCAGCGCCAGGCCGAGCAGGCCGAGGCTGACGATCATCGAGGCGACGGTAAGAAGGGTCGGCAGCGGTTTGGAGAAGCCGTCGGTATATTTGAGGCCGATCGCCCAGCCGATCTCGAAAAGGCCGGCGAAGAAAAGAAATATCCACGACATCTAAACACTCCGTCATCCAGCATCGGTTGAGATGCTTGGTATGGCGGGTCGTCCCGGCCGGTTTTTCGGGCAAAGCGAGGTCGTCCTCGCCCCTTGGATATAGGGTGCCCTTGTTTTTACGGTCAACAAAACACCGGCAGCATGGTCATGCTGCCGGTTGACGCCTGGATCGAGCCGGGTCGACCGAATCCGGCCGCTTACTTTTCCTTGATGCGCAGCGCCTTGACCGGCGGCGCCTTCGGAGCCGGGGCCGCGGCAGGCTTCTTGGCATCCTTCTTCGGCTTGCGGGGTTCCTTGCCCGCCTTCATCGCACCTTTTGCCATGATTCGCTCCTCCGGTTTGTGGGCGGTCCAAGTGAAACAAGAGAAATGCCGGACTGCAAGAGGCTGTGCCGCTTTGCGAAGCCGGCCGATCGGCTGTCAACCGATTTTCCGGGCGCGACACCGGTTCGAAACCTCGCATGGGCTGGCGCATTGTCTGTAGAGCTTCGGCGGGCGGCCCGTTAAGCTCGAGCGCGGGGCAGGTCGGAGATCGGATGGCAGGACATAGCGGATCGAAACGTGTGATCTACGCTGCGCTTGCCGGCAATCTGGCGATCGCGCTCACCAAATTCGCGGCGGCAGTCTTCACCGGTTCGTCCGCCATGCTGTCGGAAGGCGTGCATTCGCTGGTCGACACAGGCAATGGCGCGCTGCTTCTCTACGGCATGCACCGCGCCGCGCGGCCGCCCGACCGCACGCATCCGCTCGGCCACGGGCGCGAGCTCTATTTCTGGAGCTTCATCGTCGCGCTTCTGGTGTTCGCGCTCGGCGCCGGCGTGTCCTTCTATGAGGGCGTCATCCACATCATGGCGCCCGAACCGGTCGTCAACGCCAAGGTCAACTATACCGTGCTTGGCCTCTCCTTCCTCTTCGAGGGCAGCTCATGGCTGATCGCGTTGAAGGAGTTTCGGCAGCAGAAGGGCAGGCAGGGCTGGATCCAGGCGGTGCGCCGCAGCAAGGACCCCAGCGTCTACACGGTGCTGTTCGAGGACAGCGCCGCGCTGCTCGGTCTCACCGTTGCCTTCGCCGGCATCCTGTCCGCCGAACTCCTGGAGATCCCCGAGCTCGACGGCGTGGGCTCGATTGGCATTGCAATCATTCTCGGAGCGACGGCGGTCTTCCTGGCGCGCGAAAGCAAGGGACTGCTCCTGGGAGAGCCCGCCTCCCCGGAAGTGCAGCGCCAAGTCCTGGAGATCGCCCAGGCGGATCCGGCGGTGCAGCGGGCGAACGGCATAGTGAGCGTCCATATCGGCCCGGAGGAGATCGTCGCGGGCTTGAGCATCGAATTCGAGGATCATCTCACCGCGCCCGAGATCGAAGCCTGCGTCGAGCGCCTCGAGGCAAGGCTCCAGCAGGAAATGCCGCAGATATCGAGGCTGTTCGTCAAGCCGCATGCCACTGGCACATGGGAGCGGCGGCGCAAGGCCATGGCCGAGGCTTCCGGCGAGAGTTAGGGTGAACGCAGCGAAATTTGTGAGGAGGACGGCCGATGAAGATCGAGGGCGGATGCCATTGCGGCGCGATCACCTATGAGGCGGAGGTCGATCCTGAGAAAACCTCGATCTGCCACTGCACGGACTGCCAGCAGCTGACCGGCACGGCCTTTCGCGTGACCGTTCCGGCGCCGGAAAGCGACTACAGGATCACCAAGGGCACGCCGAAAGTGTATATCAAGACCGGATCCAGCGGCGCCAAGCGCGCGCAGGGGTTTTGCGGCGAATGCGGATCGCATCTTTATGCGACGTCGGTAGGCGATGGACCGAAAATCTATGGCATTAGGGTGGGCACGGCGCGCCAGCGCGACCAACTGGTGCCGAGAAGACAGGTCTGGCACCGCTCGGCGTTGCATTGGCTGCCGGAAATCGAAGGCATCACAACGATCGAGGAGCAGTAGCGGCTATACATGTCGGGCGGGGCGTCCCAGACCTCGGGGATTGGCGGAAGCCCGCCGTCGCCGTCGCCCGCCTTACGCGAGTTCAACATCGTGCACAGGCGCTCGATCGACACCCTGACGAAGCGAAGGACCGCCCTTCACCCCAAGAGGGTCTTCGTCCTTTTGCTGCCGCCAAGTTTGCGCCAATTGTTGAAGCGGTGGGTGGCGGCGGCGAAGGAGATCTTCATCTGCTGGGCGACGGTGTAGCGCGACTTGCCCTCGTCGAACATGCGATAGCAGCACTCGACGCCTTCCTCGGTGAGCTTGCCGTCAGGCGTCTTGTTGTGCGGATTGGCGGGATCGAATTTTTCGATCTGCTGCTCGACCAAGTCCTTGAGGCGCTGCAGGTCGGCCTCGATGCTGGCGATGAGGTCGAGAACGGGCTTCGCATCGAATGCGTGCGGAGGCTTCTTGTCCGTCATTCGGTTGGTCTCCTTCAATTTCGGTTGTTGCCACCCATATAGGCAAACATTCAGCAATAATGAAGAGCGGCCCGACCGCGCTGGGGATCAACCATTTGCGAGCGCGTCGATGGCCGCCAGCGATTGACGGCAAGCGACCAAGATCTTAGTTTAGAACGATTCTAAACTAGAGTGATCCCATCATGCTTTCCCGTGTTTTCGGCTTCGGCCGCCGTTCCTTCGATTCGCTGTCGGAGCAGGAGATCCTGGCGCTGGCGATCTCTTCCGAGGAGGATGACGGGCGCATCTACCGCGCCTATGCCGATGGGCTCGCGGACGACTTTCCGCAATCGGCAAAAGTGTTCGAGGCTATGGCCGAGGAGGAGGATGGCCATCGCGATTCGCTCATCGGGCTTTACCGCAAGCGCTTCGGCGAGCGCATACCGCTCATCCGGCGCGAGCATGTGAAAGGCTATTTCGAGCGCAAGCCGGACTGGCTGGTGAAGCCGCTCGGCATCGAGCATGTGCGGCGGCAAGCCGAGGAAATGGAGCGGCAGGCCTATCGCTTCTATGTCGAGGCGGCCAAGCGCACCACCGACGCCTCGACGCGAAAGCTGCTCGACGATCTCGCCGTGGCCGAACAGGGCCATGAAAGCTCGGCGCATGAACTCGAGCAGGAGCATGTGCCGGGCACGGTCAAGATGGAGGAGGCGACGGCCGAGCAACGCCAGTTCATCCTCACCTATGTGCAGCCGGGGCTGGCCGGGCTGATGGACGGGTCGGTGTCGACGCTGGCGCCGATCTTCGCCGCAGCCTTCGCGACCCATGCGACATTCCAGACTTTCCTCGTCGGCCTCGCCGCCTCGATCGGCGCCGGCATTTCGATGGGCTTCACCGAAGTCGCCTCCGACGACGGCAAGCTGTCGGGGCGCGGTTCGCCGATCAAGCGCGGCCTCACCGTCGGCATCATGACGACGCTGGGCGGGCTCGGCCACGCGCTGCCCTATCTCATTCCCTATTTCTGGACGGCGACGATCGTTGCCGCGGTCGTGGTGTTCTTCGAGCTCTGGGCGATCGCCTTCATCCAGAACCGCTACATGCAGACGCCCTTCTGGCGCGCCGCCTTCCAGGTGGTGTTGGGCGGCGCGCTGGTGTTCGGGGCGGGCGTGCTGATCGGGAACGCGTAGCGCCGGTTTCCCTTATCCCCCTTGTCGGAGAAGGTGGATCGCGCGATAGCGCCGAGACGGATGAGGGGTGCTCCAGCGGAGTGAGAGGCTGGCGTTCCCTGGAACACCCCTCATCCGTCGCCTCGGCGACACCTTCTCCCACCAGGGGAGAAGGGGGAGCTTCATCCATTCACGACCCGACTATCCACCGGCGCCTCCGCCCTTTCCTCCATACCGTAATCGCGCACGACATGGGCAATGCGCAGACGGTAGCCGGCAAAGATGCCGCCGCGGCCGGCCTGCTGCGCCTGCCGGTGCTCCGCGGTGTTACGCCAGGCCTTCACCGCTTCCTCGTCGCGCCAGAAGGACAACGACAGCACCCGCTTGGGATCGGCGAGGCTCTGGAAGCGCTCGACCGAGATGAAGCCGTCGATGCTCTCGAGCAGCGGCTTAAGCTCGGCGGCGATGCCGAGATAGGCATCGCGCTTGCCTTCGGCCGGCTCAACCTCGAAGATGACAGCAATCATGCCGCTATTTCCTCCTTGACGGTCACGTCGGTGCGAAAGAACTGTCTTGGACCGTGCGGCCCCGACACGAGCTTCAGAAAGACGCGATCTTCCTTCAAGATGAATTTCTCGCGCCTGGCGAATTCATAATTTGCCTTGCCCGCCGGGTCGGCGGCAAGCCGGGCGCGATAGGCTTCATAGGCTGCGAGGCTCTCGATGTTGTAGGCGGCATAGGCCGTGGTGGCCGAGCCTTCATGCGGCGCGTAATAGCCGATCAGGTCGGCGCCGCAGCGGGGAATGGCCTGGCCCCAGGTCCGCGCATATTGCTCGAAGGCGGCCTTGCCGAACGGGTCGATCTCGTAGCGGATGAAACAGGTGATGGTCATAATCGGTCTCCTCGTCCGTTGGTTTTCGACGACGACAGTTCGATCGCGGTCGAAACATCGTCTCCGTCATTGTGCTAGGCATTCTCCTGTCAGGAGTGTTTGCCCGGGCTGCTTGAGATGACCCCAGAATAATGCTTCTCTGACGGGAATGCTTCGATGAGGATCGAACCATGCGTGAAGGACCGGACATTGCGCGCATCGCCAGCCTGGTGGGCGATCCGGCGCGCGCCAATATGCTTAACGCTCTCATGGGCGGCACGGCGCTGACGGCGTCGGAACTGGCGCTGGAGGCCGGCGTGTCGCTGCCTACCGCTTCCTCGCATCTGTCGAAGCTGATGGAAGGCGGGCTGCTCACCTTGGCCAGCCAGGGCCGCCACCGCTATTACGGCCTCGCCAGCGCGCAAGTGGCCGGGATGATCGAGGCGATCATCGGCGTTGCCGAGGCGGTCGGCCCGAAACGGGTGCGGCCCGGTCCGCGCGATGCGGCCATGCGTGTGGCGCGCGTCTGCTACGATCACCTCGCCGGCGAGCAGGCGGTGGCGATGCTCGACCGGCTATTCGACAGGAAGCTTTTGCTGCGCGAGGACAATCAGATCAGGCTCTCGTCCTCCGGCGCCTCGCATTTTTCCGCGCTCGGCATCGACACACAAGCCAAGGCGCGGCGGCCGGTGTGCCGCGCCTGCCTCGACTGGAGCGTGCGGCGCTCGCATCTTGCCGGCACGCTGGGCGCCGCCATCCTCGACAAGATCATCGCCGAGAAATGGGCGCGGCGCGAGAAGAACAGCCGCGCTGTGGTGTTCTCGCCGACCGGCAGGCAGGCGTTCGAGAGGGTGTTTCTCTCCTAAGCCGGCAATCTCACGATGCTGTCCCTCGGCGCTGAAATTACCCCCTTTTCAGCGCCTTCCCCAGCTTGAAGAACTCCTTCCAGGGATCGGCCTTCTTCATTTGGGCCAGCGTGGATGCATCCCCGAGCGGAAACGCGTTCGGCGCAAGCCCCTTCTCGATCTCCGGCCAGGTCACCGGCATGGATATCGTCGCGCCCTTCTTGGCGCGCGAGGAATAGGGCGCGACCGTGGTCGCGCCGCGGCCGTTGCGCAGATAGTCGACGAATATCTTTCCGGTGCGCGCCTTCTTCGACAATGTCGAGGTGTATCGGTCGGGCGCAGCCTGCTCCAGGGCGCGGGCGAAATCATGCGCGAAATCCTTGACCTCGTCCCACTCCGCCGAGGGTTTCAGCGGCACCAGCACATGATAGCCCTTGCCGCCGGAGGTCTTGACCAGGTTGGGCAGCGACAGCTCGTCAAGCTGCTTGTGGATGTCGAGCGCCGCCTCGCGCACGCGGCTGGCGTCGATGCCTTCGTCCGGATCGAGATCGAAGATGATCTGATCCGGCTTTTCCAGCTGGTCGATGGTCGAGCCCCAGATATGCACCTCGACCACGCCGTACTGGACGAGCGCCGCCAGCCCGTCGAAGTCCTTGATGTAGAGGATCTCCTCGCCATCGGTCGGATCTTTCATGCGGGCGATCTTGTCGCTCATGCCGGGCGAAGCGTGTTTCTGGAAGAAGCGCTGGCCGTGGATGCCATCCGGCGCGCGCACCAGGCTCAGCGGCCGGTTGACGACGAATTCAGCCATGCGCGGCCAGACCAGCGCGTAGTGACCGAGCAGGTCCTGTTTCGAAACCTTCTCGTCGGGCCACAGCAGCTTGTCGGGATGCGAGAGTTTTATCGAGGTCTTCGCCGCTCCGGCTGAGGTCTTGGCGGGTTTTCCGCCCGGCTTTGCCTCGCTCCCGGCCTTTATCGGCTTTTCCTGCACGACTTCCTCCGCCGGCTTGTCCTCGCGAAGCCCCTGGAAGGAGGCGTGGCGGATTATACGGTCGGATGTCCAGCTGCGAAACTCCACCTCGCCGACAAGTTCCGGCTTGACGAAGGTGAGGCCCTTGCCCTTGGGCACCGCCGTCGAGAAAGGCGAGGTTTTCGTCTCGAGGCTATCGAGCTTCTTTTTCAGATCCGTCATCACCTTGCCGGAAAAGCCGGTACCGACACGGCCGGCGTAATGCAGCTTGCCGCCTTCGTTGAAGCCGACCAGCAGCGAGCGCAGGCCGCGGCCCGTCTTGTCGGAAGGCAGATAGCCCCCGATGACGAACTCTTGCCTGAGCGTGCATTTCGACTTGATCCATGTGAGGCCGCGCCCGCTGCGATAGGGCGCGTCGGCGCGCTTCGAGACCACGCCTTCCAGGCCCATGCGGCAAACATGTTGCAGCATCACCTTGCCGGGCTCGTGGAAATGGTCGCTGAAGCGCAGCGCCGAATTTTCGGGCTGCTCGCCGAGCAGCTCAGCCAGGGCTTGCTTGCGCTCGACCAGCGGCTCACGGCGCAGATCCTCGCCATTGAGCCTCATCAGGTCGAAGACGTAATAGATGAAGCGGTCGGCGCGGCGCGCCGACAGATCCGCCTGCAGCATCGGGAAGGACGACACGCCACTGTCTGCCAGCACCACGATCTCGCCATCGATGATGGCGTCGCGGCATTTCAATTTGGCCAGCGCGGCGGTGACCGGCCCCTCGAATTTCCCGGTCCAGTCGAGGCCGGCGCGGGTGAGCAGTCTGACCTCGCTGCCTTCGATCTGCGCCTGCGTGCGGTAGCCGTCGAATTTCACTTCGTGCAGCCAGTCGTCGCCGCCGGGCGCTTCCTTCTCCAGCGTCGCCAGCTGGGGTTCTATGAAGTCGAGGCGCCTGGCCTGCCCGGCCTTGGCTTTGGCAGGCTTGTTCGATTGCCAGACTTTCGGTGTCTGCCCCTTGGCAGCCTTGCCCTCGCCGACTTCCTCGATGGTCAGGCCGGATTTAACCGAACGAGGCTCCTCGACCAGAATGTCCTCGCCCGGCCGGGCGGCGGCGTCGTCGGATTTGATCAGCAGCCAGTTGTCGCGCTTCTCGCCGGGGCGGGGCTTCAGCCGGACCAGATGCCAGCGGCCGTTGAGCTTGTGGCCTTCGAGCTCGAAGTCGATATGGCCCTTCTTCATGCCCTTGGCCGGATCGCCATCCGGCGTCCATGTGCCTTCGTCCCAGACCAGGACCGAGCCGCCGCCATATTGGCCCTTCGGAATGGTGCCTTCGAAGGAGGCATAATCGATCGGATGATCCTCGACATGCACCGCCAGCCGCTTCTCATGCGGGTCGAGGCTCGGGCCGCGTGTCACCGCCCAACTCCACAAGACGCCGTCATGCTCGAGGCGGAAATCGTAATGAAGCCGCGTCGCGGCGTGCTTCTGGACGACGAAGATGCCGCCGGCCTGCTTGCCGCGCGCCACCTTGCCGGCCGGCTCGGCGGTTTTCTTGAAATCGCGTTTGGCGTGATATTGTTCAAGGCTGGCCATCGGCGTGGGCTCCTATGCGGACTTGCGCTTCGGCGCGGCCTTGGTCTTCGCCCGTTTGGCCGGCGCTTTGGACGATGCCTTGCCGGCTTTGCTGTCATCCGCATTGAGGCTCTTCTTCAGTGCGTCGAACAGATTGACGACATTGGACGGTTTCGGCGATGCCTTGGCCTTTGGCGCCTTTCTGCCCGCCTTCTTGGCGCGGACCAGCTCGAGCAGCGACTCCTCGTAGCGATCCCTGAATTTGGCGGTGTCGAACTTCGCCTTCTTCTTGTCGATGATGTGCTCGGCCAGCTCGACCATCTCGCCGTCCAGCTTCGCGGACTGGATATCGGCGAAGATGGCGGACGCGTCGCGCACCGTATCGCCATAGCGCAGCGTCGTCAGCAGCATGCCTTTGCCGAACGGCTCGATCACCGCCGGGCGCTCGCGCTGATAAAGCACGATGCGGGCGAGGCCGGCCATTTTCTTCTCGGCAAGAGCATCGCGAATGACGGCGAAAGCCTCCTCCGACACCTTGTCGGCCGGCGAGACGTAATAGGGCGTGTCGAGATAAACCTGGTCGATCGAAGCCTTGTCGACGAAGCCGTTGAGATCGAGCGTGTGCGAGGACTCGATCTGGACCGCCTCGATATCCTCGTCCTCGATGCGGATGAATTCGTCCTTGCCGACCTCGAAGCCCCTGACCTCCTCATCCTCTTCCAGCGGCTTGCCGCTTTTCTGGTCGACATAGACACGCCGGACCCGGTTGCCGGTCTTGCGGTTGAGGATGTGGAAGGACACCTTTTCGGCGTGGGTGACGACGTTGCTCAGTTCGATGGCGCAGGTGACAAGTGAAAGCTTGAGATAACCGCTCCAGGCGGGGCGCGGCGCCATGACGAACTCCTTGCAGCATCGGACGAACCGAAACGGCCGGAGCGCCGCTTCGGTTCCCGGACAGGAAAGCCGGCGCCAGGCGCACCGGCCTTAGATGGGCACGGCTATTCGGCCGCCTGCAAGTTCACCTTGCTTTCGGCGATCTCGGTGAGCTTGCGGTCGGTCGCCTCTTCTTCCTTGAGATTCTTGGCCAGCACGTTGGCGCAGTCGCTGCGGCCAAGCTGCTTGGCCCAGGCGATCAGCGTGCCGTAGCGCGTTATCTCGTAATGCTCGACGGCCTGCGCGGAGGCGATCAGCGCCGCATCGAGGACTTCCTTGTCGTCGACATCGCCGCTGACTTCGTCGGCCTCTTCAAGGATGCCGTCGATGGCCGGGCAGTTGACGGTCTTGGCCTTGACGCCATGCAGCTCGAACACCTGCTCGACCCGCTCGATGTGACCCTTGGTCTGCGTGAGATGCTTCTCGAAGCCGGCTTTCAATTGCGGATCGGTTGCCTTGTCGATCATCTTCGGCAGCGATTTCTCGATCTGCTTTTCGGCATAATAGATGTCGCGCAGCGTGTGGATGAAGAGATCGTCCAGCGTCTTGATGTCTTTCGAAAAGAAGCCCATGGCGGTTGCCTTTCCATGTTTCGCATTGTCGGGAAGTTGCGCGGCGGGACAGCCGTCAACACGGCCGGGTCCGCCCGGCCTTGCGGGTCAACGTCGGCTTCCGTGACAGGTTCCTGCCCGCCGGGCCGCGCGAAAGGAAATTTCCTGTCGCAGGACGAACGTGAAACAGAAGCGCGGCCAAGCGACATCGGAACGAAACATATGTGATGCAAAAGTCACACGAGCCGGAAACGCGACGAAAGCACCGAAAGACCGCGAATCAGCCGCAATCCGGCCACGATGCAACGCGTTTCGGACCAGAAATTAACATCACGTTCACCGACTATTCACGCATCGACGCTATGCTCTCGAACAATTCGGACGGGACATCCGAAAGCGGGACAGGGACAGGGTAAAATGACCTTCTGGAATCAGATCGCCGGCTACGCCGCCGCCATTCGCGAATTCGTCGCGCCGACCTATCGGCCGGAGCGCTACTACATGCGCGGCCCGGGTCCGGCCTGCGCGCGCCGCGGCAACTCGCTGGGCGTCAGCGCGAACTGACATGACCAGCCTGCGCGCCCACCACAGCCGCATCTGCCGGCCGGCCGCCGATCAGCGTGCCACGACCTATCGCGCCGAGCGCCTGACGCTCGCCGCCAACTGGCGTGCGACAACGCCGCGACTTTAACGCCGCCGCCGGCTGGCTTAGTGTCTAAAAACACAAGCAGCCGGGGCCGCCATGACCGACCTGCCCGAAAGTCCCACCTTCTTCCGACGCCAGGCCTATGACGCCCGCCAGCCGCTGATCGTCTTCGACGGCGTCTGCGTGTTCTGCTCGGGCTTCGTCCAGCTCATCCTCAAGCTCGACCGGAAAAATCGCTTCCGCTTCGCTACGGCGCAATCGCGGTTCGGCGAGGCGTTGTTTCGTGAGCACGGCCTACCCACCGACGATTACGACAGCAACCTCGCCATCATCGACGGCGCGGCCTTCACCAAGCTCGACAGTTTCGTCGCCGTCATGGCCGCGCTCGGCTGGCCATGGCGTGCCGCGAAGGCGCTGCTCATCCTGCCGCGGCCGCTGCGCGACTGGCTCTACGACCGCGTCGCCAAGAACCGCTACGCGCTGTTCGGCCGGAAAGACAGTTGCGAGATACCTTCGGCCGAGTTGCGGGAGCGGCTGATCGGCTGACGGCGCTTCCGGCAAAACTGGCTTGGGGCAAAGGCTTGGGGGCAAGGCATGAAGCTTCTCATCGTCGGCGGCTACGGCACTTTCGGCGGACGCATCGTCCAATTGCTGGAGAACGAGCCGGGCCTCGAGCTCATCATCGCCGGCCGGTCGCTCGCCAGGGCCGAGGCCTACTGCAAAGGACGGGGCGCGACCAAGGCCAGGCTCGTGCCGGCGACATTCGACCGCGACGGCGACCTTGGCGCGCAGCTCGCCGGCGTGCTGCCCGACATTGTCGCCGACGCCAGCGGCCCGTTCCAGGCCTATGGCGAGGGGCGCTACCGGCTGGTCGACGCCTGCATCGAAGTGCGCATCCATTACCTCGATCTTGCCGACGGTTCGGACTTTGTCGCCGGGGTATCGGCTTTCGATGCGGCGGCCAAAGCGGCCGGCGTGATGGTGCTCTCCGGCGTGTCGAGCTTCCCGGTGCTGACGGCGGCGGTGGTGCGGCGCCTTTCGGCCGGCATGGCGCGCGTCGACACTATCCGCGGCGGCATCGCGCCGTCGCCCTTCGCCGGCGTCGGCGAGAACGTCATCCGCGCCATTGCAAGCTATGCCGGCCGGCCGGTGCGGCTGCGGCGGGACGGCAGCCCGACCGAGGGTTATCCGCTCACCGAGCAGACGCGCTATACGATCGCGCCGCCCGGGCGCATGCCGTTGAGGAACACGCTGTTCTCGCTGGTCGACGTGCCGGATTTGCGCGCGCTGCAGGCGCTGTGGCCGGAAGCGAAGACGATCTGGATGGGCGCCGGGCCGGTGCCCGAGGTGCTGCACCGAGCGCTGATTGGCCTGGCCTGGCTGGTACGCGCCGGCCTGGTGCGGTCGCTGTCGCCGCTGGCGCCGCTGATGCATTGGGCGACCAACCGGCTGTCATGGGGCGAGCATCGCGGCGGCATGTTCGTGGAGGTCGAGGGCACCGATGCGGAGGGCGGCCCGGCCAGGCGCTCCTGGCAGCTTTTGGCCGAGGGCGATAACGGGCCGTTGATCCCGGCCATGGCGGTCGCGGCGATCATCCGCAAGGCGCTCGATGGCCGCATGCCCGGGCCGGGCGCGCGGGCGGCGGTGCGCGACGTCGAGTTGGAGGACTATGAAACGCTGTTCGCCGGCAAGACGATCCACACCGGCTTCAGGGACGACACCAGCAAGGGGAAGGACCTCTATCCCGATCTGCTCGGCGATGCCTGGAAAAGCCTTCCGGCTGAAATACGGGCTATGCATGAGGGAACGGCAATAGCGGAGGGACGCGCCAGCGTCGAACGTGGCGGCGGTGTTCTTAGCCGGCTTGCCGCGCGCATGGCCGACTTCCCGCCTGGCGCGGCGGATGTCCCCGTCAAGGTGCGTTTCGTAACCGACGGGCAACGCGAGACCTGGATCCGCAAATTCGGCGCGCACCGTTTTTCGAGCCGGCAATTTGCCGGGCGTCGCCGATCGGAGCGGCTGCTTTGCGAACGCTTCGGCCCGCTCGCCTTCGCCATGGCGCTGGTGGCGAGCGAAAACCGCCTGTCGCTCGTGCTGCGCCGCTGGAGCTTTCTCGGCCTGCCATTGCCGATGTGGCTTTGCCCGCGCTCGAAAGCGTATGAAACCGTCGAGGACGGCCGCTTCCGCTTCCATGTCGAGATATCGCACCCGGCGGCCGGGCTGATCGTGCGCTATCGCGGCTGGCTGGAACCGGCGCGGCGCCCGGCCGCGGCGGAGATGGCAGAGGCGGTCTCGGCGGGCTGACGTGCCGTCCTTGCGCCCGTCACGGCAACAGGCGAAAATTTTTGCGGCGCCTGTCGAAATCGGCCAAGGCCGCACGACATAGGCCGGCACGCGACGATGCGGCCTTCAAGAAACGGGAGAAGATCATGCGATACATGCTTTTGATCTACAATGACGAAGCCGCGATGGCGAACGCTCCGAAGGAGCAGACCCAGCAGGTGCTCGCAGCCTATGGCGCCTATACCGAGGCGCTGAAGAAATCCGGCGCGTACATCGCCGGCGAGCGGCTGCGCCCGACACAGGCGGCCACCGCGGTGCGGATGACGAACGGCAAGACCAACGTGCTCGACGGCCCCTATGCCGACACCAAGGAGCAGCTGGCAGGCTTCTACATGATCGAGGCGGCCGACATCGACACGGCCATCGAATGGGCCGCGCGCTGCCCGGCGTCCAGCACCGGCACGGTCGAGCTGCGGCCGATCTGGGAAATGGCCGAGTACATCGCCGCCGCGGAGTGACCCCGCGATGGATGATCGTTCCGAGATCGCGCGGGCGGCGGCCGAGGCGGCCGCCCGGCGCAGCTACGGCAAACTAGTGGCCTGGCTCGCGGCGCGTACGCGCGACGTCGCCGGCGCCGAGGACGCGCTGGCCGATGCTTTCGCCGCCGCGCTCGAACGCTGGCCGCGAACCGGCGTGCCGGCGCAGCCGGAAGCCTGGCTTCTGTCCGTGGCGCGCCGGCGCGACGTTGACGCCGTGCGGCGGCGGCTGACCGGCGAGGCGGCGCGCGACCACCTGAAGCTGATCGCCGAAGAGATGGAGGAGCGCGTGCGGGGCGAAGATCTGCCCGACGATCGGTTGCGGCTGATGTTCGCCTGCGCCCATCCGGCGATCGAGGCCAGCGTGCGTGCGCCGCTGATCCTGCAGACCATCCTCGGTTTCGACGCCGCGACGATCGCCTCGGCCTTCCTGGTTTCGCCGGCGACGATGGGCCAGCGGTTGGTGCGGGCCAAGGCGCGCATCCGCGAGACCGGGATTCCGTTTCGCGTGCCGGAGCAGGCGGAACTGGGCGAGCGGCTGGGCGCGGTGCTGGAAGCGATCTACGCCACCTTCGCCGAAGGCTGGTCGGATCCGATCGGCACGGACAGCCGGCGGCGCAATCTCGCGACCGAAGGCATCTGGCTTGGACGGCTGGTCGCCTCGCTGATGCCGGATGAGCCGGAGGCGCTGGGACTGCTGGCGCTGATGCTGTTCGCCGAGGCGCGCCGCTCGGCGAGGCGCGGCCCGGAGGGGGATTTCGTGCCTTTAGCCGAGCAGGATATCGCGCTCTGGGACGACCGCCTGATCGACGAGGCGGAGGCCTTGCTGGTGCGCGCCGCGCACAGGGGCATCATCGGCCGCTACCAGCTGGAGGCCGCCGTGCAGTCCGCCCATACGGCGCGCCGGCGCGGCAGCGGCACCGACTGGGCGGCGATCCGTCAGCTTTACGATGCGCTTCTTGCCGTGGCCGGCTCGCCGGTGGTGGCGATCAACCGCGCGGTGGCGATCGCCGAAACCGAGGGCGCCACGGCCGGCCTGGCGGCGCTTTACGTGCTGGGCGACGACAAGCGGCTGCAGGATTATCAGCCCTATTGGGCCGCACGCGCCGGGCTGTTGGCCAGGCTCGGCAATATCAAGCAGGCGGCCCAGTCCTACGACCGGGCGATCGGCCTCGAGCGCGACGCCGCGCTGCGGCGTTTCCTGCAGGGCGAGAAGGCGAAGCTCGTCAGGAATTAGCTTTCGGGCCACATCTCGTGCGATGCGTTCAGCTTGCGCATCAGCTCATTCTCGCGCAGCCTTGCCCACAGGCGTTCGATGTTCGGCCAGGCGCCGTGCGCCTTCTGGACCTCGGGGTGCCAAGCCACCAGCATGACGAGGTAGATGTCCGCCAGCGACAGCGTCTCGCCGGCCAGCCAGTCGCGGCCGGCCAAAGCCTGGTCGAGAATGGCAAATCCGCGATCCATCTCGGCGACCGCCGCCTGCTTAACAGGCTGCAGGCCTTCGCCGTCGGTGGTGTAGCGATGGGCGTAATAGAGCCGCAGCACCGCCGGGTAGAGCACCGACGACATGAAAGCCATCCAGCGCAGGAAATCGGCGCGGGCGGGCGAGCCCGCTTGGGGCGCAAGACCGGCTTCAGGGTGGCGTTCGGCAAGCAGAATGCAGATCGCCGCCGATTCGGTCAGCGAATGACCGTCCGGCAGCGTCAGCACGGGCACTTGGTTCAAAGCGCTGATGGCGAGGAAGGCCGGATCGGGCGGATCCTTCTTGGGCACGTCGATCTGCTCGAAGGGGACGCCGGCCATGGCAAGCGCGGCCTCGGCGACGAAGCCGCCGCTGTTTGGGCGTGTATAGAGCTTGTACATGAATATCCTCCCACCGGCCGATTGGGGCCGGCGGCGATTTGAGCCGGAAGCGGCGCCTGCCTCAAGCCGCCGACGAATGCCACCGGCGCCTTTTCAGCGGTCCAGTCCGTTCAGGCGCCCAGCCCGTCGAACAGGATGGTCGAGAGATAGCGCTCGGCGAAGGAGGGGATGACGACGACGAGGGTCTTGCCCTTGTTCTCCGGTCGCGAGCCGACGACGATAGCGGCCTGGAGCGCGGCGCCCGACGAGATGCCGACCGGCACGCCTTCGAGCCGGGCGACAAGACGCGCATTAGCGACCGAATCCTCGTTCGAGACCCTGACGACCTCGTCATAGATCGAGGTGTCGAGGATTTTGGGCGCGAAGCCGGCGCCGATGCCCTGGATCTTGTGCGGGCCGGGCTGGCCGCCCGATAGAACCGGCGAGGCTTCTGGCTCGACCGCCACGACGTGCAGCGAAGGCTTGCGCTTCTTCAGCACCTGGCCGACGCCGGTGATGGTGCCGCCCGTGCCGATGCCGGCGACGAAGATGTCGACCTCGCCATTGGTGTCGTTCCAGATTTCCTCGGCCGTGGTGCGACGGTGGATTTCCGGATTGGCCGGATTCTCGAACTGCTGCGGGATGATGGCGTTGGGCAGCGTGGCGGCGAGCTCGTCGGCCTTGGCGATGGCGCCCTTCATGCCTTTCGGGCCTTCGGTCAGCACCAGCTCGGCGCCGAGCAGCGCCAGCATCTTGCGGCGCTCGACCGACATCGTCTCCGGCATGGTGAGGATCAGCTTGTAACCCTTGGCGGCGGCTGCGAAGGCAAGCGCGATGCCGGTGTTGCCGGAGGTCGGCTCGATCAGCGTGGTCTTGCCGGGCGAAATCTTGCCGGCTTCCTCCAGCGCCTCGATCATGGCGACGCCGATACGGTCCTTGACGGAGGCGATCGGGTTGAAGAATTCGAGCTTGGCCAGAAGGTTGGCGACGATGCCCTTCTCCTTCGCAAATTTGTCCAGCCTGACCAGCGGCGTGTCGCCAATCGTCTCCGTGATCGAGTTGAAGACGCGGCCGCGGCCGGGCATGCGCGCGGAGGTGACGGGCTTGTTCATTGGTTTCGCTCCCAAGGCAATGGCTATAGGCAAAACAGAATAGGGCTTTCAGCCGCGCAAGATAGGCTGAGGCTGGAAAATATCCGAGTGGGGCGGTTGCTCAAAAGCGTTCGCGACCGGAAATGCATTTTCCGCCACCACGCGTTTCAGGAATAGTTTGGCCGAATCCGGGATCGGTTGAGATTGGAACCTATTGACGCGCGGCTATAGCGGCAGCCGCGCCCATCATGAAGCCGGCGGCGGTGCGGTTCAGCACCTTCAGCGCGCGCGGCGATTTCAGGAACCAGCGCGCCTTGGCCGCCAGCGCCAGATAAGGCACCAGCACCACGAACAGAACCACCACGGTGAGGATCGCAAGGATGGCGTAGTCGGCGAGCGTGATCGTCTTCAGGTCGACGATGGTCGGCGTGATGGCGAGATAGAAGATCATCGTCTTGGGATTGCCGAGTGTCACCGTCAGTCCGGCGATGAAGCTCGACACCAGCCCGCCCTTGGCCTTTCGCGCCTCGATGTTTTCGGGCGTGATGCCGCTGGTCCAGAAGCGCCAGGCGAGGAAAGCAAGATAGGCAACGCCGGCCCATTTTATGGCGAGGAAGACCACGGCGAAGGTCTGGGCGACGAAGGCGAGCCCGAGCACCACGGCGGTGAGATAGGTGAGGTCGCCGAGCATCAGGCCGAACGACATGGCGAGCGAGGAACGGAAGCCGGAGCCGAGCGCGCGGGCGACAAGCGCCGTGACGCCGGGGCCCGGAATGGCGGCGGCGACGCCGAGGGCGGCGCTGTAAGCGAGGAATCCGGTGAGTGTCATGGTTGCAATCCCGAGATAGGGATGCGCTTGTCGCACGAAATCGAACGGGAATGAAATCGCTAAGGCCGGATTCGTTTGCGCCAGCCCCCTCATCCGGCCGCTTCGCGGCCACCTTCTCCCCGAGGGGAGAAGAGATTGGCGCCGGCGCTTACCTGCTCCTCTCCCCTTGGGGAGAGGTCGGATTGCCCGAATTGCCCTTCGCAATTCGGTTGGCAATCCGGGTGAGGGGGAGCCCGCTACAGCTCGACCGGGAGCTACCCACCATGCGTAATACGCCAGATCGTGCCGTTGCCGTCCTCGGTCAGGATCAGCGCGCCGTCCCTGGCGACGGCGACGCCGACCGGCCGGCCCCAGACCGCGTCGTCGGATATGACAAAGCCGGTTGCGAAGTCGTCGTATTCGCCGGTCGGCTTGCCGTCCTTGAATCTCAGCCGCACCACCTTGTAGCCGGTGCGGACATTGCGGTTCCACGAGCCGTGCAGCGTGACGAAGGCGTCGCCCTTATAATCAGCCGGAAAATTCCCGCCGTCGTAGAAGGCGATGTTGAGCGGCGCCGAATGCGCCTGTATCAGCACATCCGGAACCGTGACCTTGCCGGCGAGATCGGGGCGCGCGCCCTTGTGGCGCGGGTCCTCATTGTCGCCGATGTAATACCAGGGCCAGCCATAGAAGGCGCCTTCCTTCACGGCGGTCGCGTATTCGAAGGGGGTGTTGTCGCCAAGCTCGTCGCGCTCGTTGACGACGCACCAGAGCGCGCCTATCGCCGGCTGCACGGTCATGCCGGAGCAATTGCGCAGGCCGGTAGCGATCGTCCTGCGGTTGTTGCCGTCGGGGTCGAAGGCCAGCACGTCGGCGCGGCCCTGTTCCGCGCCCCAGGCCTCGCCGAGCGGCTGCGATTTCGCCCATTCCTCGACGCCGCCCTTCGGCTTCGCCCCCATATCCTCGGCGATGTTGGAGCCGGAGCCGACCGACAGATAGAGCGTCTTGCCGTCGGGCGAGAAGGTGATGTCGCGCGTCCAATGGTGGCTGGCGGGGACCTTGGCCACGATGGTTTCCGGCTTGCCCGACGCTTCCAGGTCGCCGTCGCGATAGGGGAAGCGGACGACGCTGTTGCTGTTGGCGATATAGACCCATTGCGGCTTGCCGCCCGGCGGATAGAAGGCGATGCCGTAGGGCCGCGTCAGCCCGTTGGCGAAGATCGACTTCTGCGCGGGC
Source organism: Mesorhizobium argentiipisi (SeqCode) (assembly GCF_037179585.1). Classification (NCBI taxonomy): domain Bacteria; kingdom Pseudomonadati; phylum Pseudomonadota; class Alphaproteobacteria; order Hyphomicrobiales; family Phyllobacteriaceae; genus Mesorhizobium; species Mesorhizobium argentiipisi (SeqCode). The sequence continues at coordinate 82,496 of NZ_JAPYKO010000020.1, read as the reverse complement.
TTCGCGCTGCCTTCCGCGAGGCGATAGACGCGAACCTGGTTCGCCCGGCTGTCGGCGACGAAGAGATCGCCGTTCGGCGCCACGCGCACGACACGGGGGCTGTCGATGCCGGAAGCGACGAGCTCGGCGGAGAAACCGGGCGGAAGTTTCGGCTTCGCATCCTCGGGGCGATCGGTGACGCCGCCGCCGTTCGAAGCGGATTCCGTCACATCGGGCTTCGGCAAATCCTCGGGCTTCAGCAGCCTGCGCACGCCCGGTCGGTCGGCCTTCCAGTCGCCGAAGGCCTTTTCGCCGCTGAGCAAGGGCTGATCCGCCTGCTGCCCAAAGGCACCCGTGGCTAAAACCAGCGCGAAGCCCGCAAGGCCGGCGATCCGCATCATGCTGTTCTCCGTCGTCTGTCAACATGTCCCGTCTGCGGGCGCCTCACTCGATAAGGCGCCCGCAGACAGGACATATTGGGGCAAACGATCGAAAAGAGAAGCGTGCGCAAGCCGATTTGACGGAGCGCCGGCCTCAGGCCTCTTCGGCATCCAAATCGTCGTCGAGGCGCTTTTCCAACTCGACGAGGTCCATCGGTAAGGGCAGGCCCATGGCGCGCATTTCCCTTAATTTCTCGCGCAGCTGCTCCTGGATCTCGTGCTCGTCCTCGGGCTGGTTGATCATTTCCTGAAGCAGGAGGTCGATCTGGGCCTTGATTGCTTCCAGCGCCATATTTGTTCTCCCTCTGCAGCTGCCGCGAACCCTAGGGGCGGCGAGATTCAGGTCAGGCCGCGCCGAAAATGGTAGCTTCCGAGAACCGGAGCGGAGCGTACTTCAAGTACGTGAGCACCGGCCTATGCCGACCGTAGCCTTAACCAAGCTGCCGCGCCACTCACAAGCGCTTCGGCCGGCGAAGGCCGGAAGCGCAGGAAGCTGCCGTTTGCAGGCCGGTCTCACCTGAATCTCGCCGCACTTTAGCGCAGCATGCGCGAAATCAGCTGCGCCGTATAGTCGACCATCGGCACGATGCGGGCGTAGTTCAGGCGCGTCGGCCCGATGACGCCAAGCGCGCCGACGACGCGGGCGTCCTTGTCGCGATAGGGGGCGACGACCAGCGACGAGCCGGACAGTGAAAACAGCTTGTTCTCCGAGCCGATGAAGATGCGCACGCCCGGCCCCTCCTCGGCAAGGTCGAGGAGCTGCAGCAGCCCGTCCTGCGTTTCGAGGTCCTCGAACAGATGACGCAGCAATTCGAGATCGGCCTGGGCGGTGACGTTTTCCAGGAGATTGGCGCGGCCGCGCACGATGAGACGCGCCGGCAGCCCACTTTCGGCGCCGGCCCAGACCGCGAGGCCCTTCTCGACCAGATCCTGCGATAGCGTGTCGAGGGCCGCCCTGGTCTCCTCCTTGATGCGAGCGATCTCGACGCGCGCCTCGGCCAGGGTGCGGCCGCGGATGTGGGCGTTGAGGAAATTGGACGCCTCATGCAGCTGCGACACGGTGATGCCGGCCGGCAGCTCGACGACGCGGTTCTCGACGTCGCCGTTCTGCGACACCAGCACGGCAAGCGCCTTGGTGGGCTCGAGCTGGATGAATTCGATGTGCTTCAGCGCCACCTCGTGCTTGGAGGCGAGCACGAGGCCGGCGCCCCGCGACATGCCGGACAGCATCTGGCTGGCCTCGGTCAGCATATGCTCCAGCGTCGCGCCCGAGCCCGAGGCGCGCACCTGCGCCTCGATGGTGCGGCGCTCGTCGTCGGAAAGGTCGCCGAGCTCCATGAAGGCGTCGACGAAGAAGCGCAGGCCTGTCTGAGTCGGCAGCCGCCCGGCGGACACATGCGGCGCGTAGATCAGGCCCAGATGCTCGAGGTCGCTCATCACGTTGCGGATGGTGGCCGGCGACAGAGACGAGGGCAGGATGCGCGACAGGCTGCGCGAGCCGACCGGCTCGCCGTCGCGCAGGTAGGAATCGACGATCCGCCGGAAAATATCGCGCGAGCGCATGTCGAGTGACTGAAGTACGGGCGACTGAGGCCCGGGCGACTGCGACGTCGGATCGACTGGTTTGTTCATTCCGGCGAGAAACCTCCTGCCGAAAGATATAGACTTAAGCCACAGCGGCGCAACCCGGTGCCGCATTCGCGGTCACGTGCCGCATTTGCGGTCACGTGCCGCATTTGCGGTCACGGTGCCGCGTTCGCGGTTACCCAGCCGGTTTTCCTTTGCGACCGCGTTTTCCTTTGCGCCATGCTGCGCATGCGTCTACAAGCCGCCGACGAATCTGGGAAAGAACAGAAAGAGCCTCGATGCGCCCCTCCAAACGCCAAGCCGACGAAATGCGCGCCATCTCCTTCGAGCGCGGCGTCTCCAAGCATGCCGAAGGTTCGTGCCTGGTGAAGTTCGGCGACACGCATGTCTTGTGCACGGCGAGCCTGGAGGAAAAGGTGCCGGCCTGGATGCGCAATTCCGGCAAGGGCTGGGTGACAGCCGAATACGGCATGCTGCCGCGCTCGACCGGCGAGCGCATGCGGCGCGAGGCCTCCGCCGGCAAGCAGGGTGGCCGCACGCTGGAGATCCAGCGGCTGATCGGCCGTTCGCTGCGCGCCGTTGTCGACCTGCAGGCGCTGGGCGAACAGCAGATCACCGTCGATTGCGACGTGATCCAGGCCGATGGCGGCACGCGCACGGCCTCGATCACCGGCGGCTGGGTGGCGCTCTATGATTGCCTGCGCTGGATGGAAGCGCGCCAGATGGTGAGCGTCGCCAAGGTGCTCAAGGACCATGTCGCGGCGATTTCCTGCGGCATCCATGACGGCCAGCCGGTCATCGATCTCGACTACCTCGAAGATTCCTCGGCCGGCACCGACGCCAATTTCGTCATGACCGGCAAGGGCGGCATCGTCGAGATCCAGGGTACGGCCGAGGGTGAGCCGTTTTCCGAAGAGCAGTTCGCGGCGCTGATGGGACTCGCGAAGAAGGGCATCCAGCGCCTGGTGAGCCTGCAGCAGATGGCGGTGGCCTGACGTTGAATGCGATGAGGTCGGCGATCCTTCACACCCCCCTCTGGCCTGCCGGCCATCTCCCCCGCAAGGGGGGAGATCAGGTGTTGTCTCGGCCTTCGCCAATCTCCAACGCTGAAAGGTTTGCGGCGGCGGCGGGGCTGCCAATCTCCCCCCTTGCGGGGGAGATGGCCGGCAGGCCAGAGGGGGGTGCCTCTTGACTCCCTCAGCAATCTTGGAATCAGCGCTGTATGTGAATGATCTCAAGGCCGCCGAAGCCTTCTACCGCGACATCATCGGCCTCGATGCGCTGGGCAAGGTCGAGGGCCGGCATGTCTTCTTCCGCTGCGGCGACGGCGTATTGCTTCTCTTCAACGCCGAGGCGACGAAAATCCCGCCGGCGCCGGACGCGCGGCTGAAGGTGCCGCCGCACGGCACGGCCGGCGAAGGGCACCTCTGCTTTGCGGCAACCGCCGATGAAATCGCCGCATGGCGCAAGCATCTCGCCGCGAACAACATCGCCATCGAAAGCGATTTCGAATGGCCGCAGGGCGGGCACTCGATCTATATCCGTGACCCGTCCGGCAATTCGATCGAGTTCGCCGAGCCAAGGATCTGGGGTTTCTGATGCATTCGCTTAACGGAAAGAAGATCGTCGTCGCCAGCCACAATGAAGGCAAGCTGCGCGAATTCGCCGACCTGATGGCGCCGTTCGGCTTCGAAGCGAAATCGGCCAAGGACTACGGCCTGCCCGAGCCGGACGAGACCGGCACCACGTTCGAGGAGAACGCCTATATCAAGGCATATGCCGCCGCCAAGACGACCGGCCTGCCGGCGCTTTCCGATGATTCCGGGCTCTGCGTCGACGCGCTCGACGGCGCGCCCGGTGTCTATACCGCCAACTGGGCCGAGAAGCCCGACGGCAGCAGGGATTTCGGCATGGCCATGCAGAAGACCGAGACCGCGCTGCAGGACGTCGGCGCGACCGAGCCTTCGCAGCGCACCGGCCGCTTCGTCGCCGTCATCTGCCTCGCGTTCCCGGATGGCGAGGCCGAATATTATCGCGGCGAGGCCGAAGGTACGCTGGTGTGGCCGCCGCGCGGCACGCTCGGTTTCGGCTACGATCCGGTGTTCCTGCCCAACGGTTTCGACAGGACTTTTGGCGAGATGAGCGCGGAAGAAAAGCATGGCTGGAAGCCCGGCCAGGCGACGGCGCTGTCGCACCGCGCCCGCGCTTTCCAGAAATTCGCGCAAGCGCGATTGGATTTGGGGCGTCTGGACTTGGCTAGGCTAGGATCGGCATGAGCGCGGTCACCATCCCGCTCGACCGCAGCCCCGGCTTCGGCGTCTATATCCACTGGCCGTTCTGCGCGGCCAAGTGCCCTTACTGCGACTTCAACAGCCATGTCCGCCACCAGCCGGTCGACCAGGAGCGTTTTGCGCGCGCCTTCGAGACGGAGCTCAAGACCATGCGCGACCGCACCGGGCCGCGCGAGGTGACCAGCATCTTCCTCGGCGGCGGCACGCCGTCACTGATGAAGCCGGAAACGGTGGCCGCCGTCCTGGAGGCCGTGGCGAGGAACTGGACGGTGCCGGCCGGCATCGAGGTGACGCTGGAGGCCAACCCGTCCTCGGTCGAGGCCGAGCGCTTCCGCGGCTATCGCGCCGCCGGCGTCAACCGCGTCTCGCTCGGCGTGCAGGCCCTGAACGACAAGGATCTGCGCTTCCTCGGCCGGCTGCACAATGTCGAGGAGGCCCTGCACGCCATCGGCCTCGCGCGCGAAATTTTTCCCCGCCTCTCCTTCGACCTGATCTATGCGCGGCCCGGCCAGACGCCGGAAGCATGGGGGTCGGAGCTGGAGCAGGCGATCGGCTATGCCGTCGACCACCTGTCGCTCTATCAGCTCACCATCGAGGAGGGCACGCCCTTCCACGCGCTTTACGCTGCGCGCAAATTCACGCTGCCCGACAACGATCATGCAGCCGACCTCTACGCGCTGACGCAGGAGGTGACGGCGGCGCATGGCCTGCCGGCGTATGAGATCTCCAACCACGCCCGGCCGGGCGCCGAGAGCCGGCACAATCTGACCTATTGGCGCTACGGCGAATATGTCGGCGTCGGCCCCGGCGCGCATGGCCGCTTCGTCGAGAACGGCCGCCGCACGGTGACGATAGCGGAAAGGATGCCGGAGACCTGGGCCAATCTGGTCGAGGCCAAGGGCAATGGCGTCACCGGCGGCGAGATCCTGACGCGCGCGGAAGAAGCCGACGAGTTCCTGCTGATGGGCCTGCGGCTTGCCGAAGGCATTGACCTGCAGCGCTATGAGGCGCTCTCGGGTCGCGGCCTGTCGAGTTCGCGACTTTCGGTGCTGCAGGAAGAAGGGCTGGTGGCGCCGGTCGGCAACGCCCGCCTGCGCGCCACGACCGCCGGCATGATCGTGCTGGATGCGGTGGTGGCGGATTTGGCGCGGTAGAGCAGCAGCCAACTGGTTTGTCAGTCTGCCCGATGATGTTAGATATCGGCCTGCCCTAGCCGAATGCCATTTCCACGCATCCAATGGGACCTGCAATGAAGTTCCTGATTCATGAGACGCTGCGAACTTTAAACACGGATGACGTTTTTGAGTTTGGATTGACCGAGATTTCGAAATCCCGTGCGCATCCCGACTTCTATGAAGCAGTGACCGTATTCAGCAGAAACCAGAAATCGAAGAAACACAAAACATCGGGCTTGAGCGAGTTTGACGTCGTGCGCAGCTTCATGACTTATGTCGGGATAAATTTAAGGACAATCGCAAAAGACGATTCGATAGAATTCGACTTGAACGGACTTACTCTGGATCAGTACATACCGCTTACGAAATCAATACGCGAGATTATGGACGAGTAGCGCTGGTTCCCTCCATAGGAATATCTGCTAGCTTTGAAGAACGTGCTTTTCGTCTGCAGCCAGAACCGGCTGCGCAGTCCGACGGCCGAGCAGGTGTTTTCCAAACGCCGCGACATCGAGGTGGAATCAGCCGGCACCAATCACGACGCCGACAATCCGTTGACGCATGAGCTGGTCGCCTGGGCGGACATCATCCTCGTCATGGAAAAGGCACACCGCGCCAAGCTGCAGAAGAGATTCCGGTCGAGCCTGAAGGGCGCCAGGGTGATCTGCCTCGATATTCCGGATGACTACGACTTCATGGACCCGCAACTGGTACGGCTGCTGGAAGTGAGGGCCGGCAGATATCTCTGAGATGTGGCGCTCCGCGTGGCGTTCGTCATTCTCGGGCTTGACCCGAGAATCCATGCCGTGACCTCGCACGAAGGGCGCGGCGGTGCAGAATTCTGCACCGTGGGTGGCGCTTCGGTGTAACGGCATGGATTCCAGGGTCTTCGCGCGTCGCTTCGCTCTTTGCTCCGCCCTGGAATGACGAGGCGCGAGGTCGCAAAGGTTGCCAGTTGGTTCAAGCGTCGTGCTTCTGGCGGTGCTTGCCGCGGTGCTTCTCGCCATGCGCCTCGCCGTGACGGACAGGCTTCTGGTCGGCCTTGTCGCGGCGCGCGCCGGACTCGGCGGCGATGGGGTGTGGAGGAATGCCCTCGCGGGCGGTCTTGCTTTCAAGTCGGCTGATAAAAATATCGAAGCGATTGGGCATCGTTCGGTCCTGCCTCCTCCCGGGGAATCAGGGGTTAAATTCGCCGATGTGGGTTTCGTTCCGCACTGTGGCAAAGGCAAGGCGATTTCCTTACCTCGACCTCACGTTTTGCAACGGGGCGTCAGCCATGCGAAACAGGGCGGACTATGAGGGGCATTCGGTGACCGGCGACAAACGCAGCTATCTGATCGGACAGAGCGAGATCGCGGCGCGGCCGCTTCAGCCGGCGCTCTATCTGGTGGCGACGCCGATCGGCAATCTGGCCGACATCACGCTGCGCGCGCTGGAGACGCTGGCGGCTGCTGATATCGTCGCCTGCGAGGACACGCGCGTCTCGCGCGTGCTGCTCGAACGCTACGGCATCCGCCGCCGCACGACTGCTTATCACGAGCACAATGCGAGTGAGGCCGGGCCGAAGCTGATCGAAGCGCTGGCGGCCGGGCAGAGCGTGGCGCTGATCTCGGACGCCGGCACGCCTTTGGTCTCCGATCCCGGCTACCGGCTGGTCGGCGAAGCGTTGGAGCGCGGCATTCGTGTGGTGCCGATCCCCGGACCTTCGGCCGCGCTTGCAGCGCTGACCGCGTCGGGCCTGCCTTCCGATGCCTTCCTGTTCGCCGGGTTCCTGCCCGTGAAGACCGGGCAGCGGCTGACCAAGCTGGAGACCTTCAAACAGGTGCCGGCGACACTGATCTTCTTCGAATCGCCGCGCCGTCTGGCAGAGACGCTCGGCGCCATGGTCGAGGCATTGGGCGGCAGCCGCCAGGCCGCGATCGGCCGCGAGCTGACCAAGGCCTTCGAGGAGATGCGCACCGGCACACTGGCCGAGCTTGCCGACCATTATGCCGCGGCAGACACGCCGAAAGGCGAGATCGTCATCTGTGTCGGCCCGCCCGAAGCGGCGGAGGACGAGCCGGCCGACATCGACCGCCTCCTGCTCTCGCTTGCTGCCGAAATGCCGGCCTCGAAAGCTGCAGCGGAAGCGGCGAAGATGACCGGCGGGCAGAAACAGGCGCTTTACCGCCGGCTTATCGAGCTCAAGGCGGACGGCGGTGGCTGAGCGTTCGATCGGCCATCGCCGAAAAGCCTATCGGCGCGGCCATCGCGGCGAGTGGCTGGCGGCGTTGGCGCTGATGATAAAGGGCTACCGGATTCTAGCGCGCCGCCACCGCACCAGGCTCGGCGAGATCGACCTCATCGCCCGGCGCGGCGACCTCGTGCTGTTCGTCGAGGTCAAGGCGCGGCGGACATTGATCGAGGCGATGGAAGCGATCGGCCGTGAATCGGAACGCCGCATCGAGGGCGCCGCGGATTTGTGGCTGTCGCGCCAGCCGGATTACGGCCGGCTGTCGATGCGTTTCGACATGGTGGCCGTGCTGCCCTGGCGCTGGCCGGTGCATGTCGAGAACGCGTTTTATGGACGGAATTGAGGCTCACCCTCCTACAAGGCAGGACAATCGTATACGACAGCGCTGGCCCCCTCATCCGGCCGCTTCGCGGCCACCTTCTCCCCGAGGGGAGAAGAGATTGGCGCGGCGCCGGCAATCTCCTCTCCCCTCGGGGAGAGGTCAGCCGAGCGAAGCGGAGGCTGGGTGAGGGCGAGCGCCGTATGTAATTGCCATTCCCTAGGGGTGGGCTCTCACCCCCAAATGAATAGCGCCACCAGCCCAACGCCCCCCACTAGAAGCCGCCACCAGCCGAACAGCGCGTAGCCGTTGCGCGAGACGTAATCGAGCAGGAAGCGCACCACGAACAAAGCGGTGACGAAGGCGGCGACGAAGCCGATGGCGATGATCGGCAAATCGGCCGAGGTCAGCACGTTGCGGTTCTTGAAAAGATCGAAGGCGAAGGCGCCGACCATGGTGGGCATTGCGAGGAAGAAGGAGAATTCGGCCGCCGCGCGCTTGTCGACGCCCATCAGCAGCGCGCCGACGATGGTCGAGCCGGAGCGCGAGGTGCCGGGGATCAGCGACAGGCACTGGAACAGGCCGATCTTGAGATAAACGCTCAACGGGAAGCGCTCGACATCATGGAAGCGCGGCTTGAAGGTAATGCGGTCGACGATAAGCAGCACCACCCCGCCGATGATCAGCATGATGCAGATCAGCCGGGGCGATTCGAACAGGATGGTCTTGATGAGATCATGCGCCAGCGCGCCGACGACCGCGGCCGGCAGGAAGGCAATCAGGATGCCGATGACGAAATGCCGGGTCTGCGGGTCGCTGGGCAGCTTGATCAGCATCTGCCAGAGCTTGCTGAAATAGACGCTGAGGATCGCCAGGATCGCGCCGAGCTGGATCAGGATCTCGAAGGCCTTGCCGGTGGAATGGAAACCGAGGAAATGGCCGGCAAGCAGGATGTGGCCGGTCGAGGACACCGGGATGAACTCGGTCAGGCCCTCCAGCAACCCAAGCAGCAGCGCTTCGACGATGGTCTGGCTTTCCATGGCAACCTCTGCTTTGAATGACGGCTAAGGGAAGGGCTTGCTTGTCATGGGGCGGAAGTCCCCCTATAGGTCGCAACACCATGACAGTCCCTGGAATCGGGCGGCCAAGACTTATCGGCGCTGACACCGATTCGCCAGTGCGCCTTTTCATCGCGGAACCATGCTGACGCTTTTCCATCATCCCATGTTCGCCACCTGCCGCTTCGTGCGCCTCGCTTTCGGCGAGTATGGCGAGGAGCTGGCGCTGATCGAGGAAAAGCCGTGGACCCGGCGCAAGGAGTTTCTGGCGCTGAACCCCGCCGGCACGCTGCCGATCCTGCTCGCTGAAGGCGATGTGCCGATCGTCGGCGCCATGGTGATCGCCGAATATCTTGACGAGACTCGTGGGGTGCTCAAGCGCGACAAGCGGCTGTTCGCCGAGGACCCTATGCAGCGCGCCGAAATCCGCCGGCTGACCGACTGGTATCTGGCGAAGGCGGAAAGCGAAGTGACGCGGCATCTGGTGCGCGAGCGCGTGCTGAAGCCGGTCATGCCGGAAACCGCCGGCGGCGGCTCGCCGGACTCCGCCGCGATCCGCGCCGCGCGCGCCAACATCCGACAGCACATGAAATACACCAACTGGCTGGCCGGCACGCGCCATTGGCTGGCCGGCAACAAGGTGACCTATGCCGACCTCGCCGCGGCGGCCACGCTTTCGGTGCTCGATTATCTCGGCGAGATCGACTGGCGTGAACATGGCGCCGCGCGCGAATGGTACACACGGGTGAAATCACGGCCGTCGTTCCGGCCGCTGCTCTCCGACCGGGTGCGCGGCCTGTCGCCGGTATCGCATTATGCGGACCTCGACTTCTGAAAAACTGCGCGCGCTGATCGAGGCGGAGGCGCGCCGCGCCGGTTTCGAGGCCGTCGCTGTGACCCGGCCGGACGCGATCCCGCTGGCGCCCGCGCGCTTGGCCGAATTCGTCTCCGACGGTTTCCATGGCTCGATGGCGTGGATCGCCGAGACGCTTGAGCGCCGGGCCGAGCCGTCGACGCTGTGGCCGGAGGTGCGCTCGATCATCGTGCTGGCGATGAATTACGGCCCGGATCGCGATCCGCGCGATGTTCTCGCAAAGTCCGACCGCGGCGCGATCTCGGTCTATGCGCAAAACCGCGACTATCACGACGTGATGAAGGGCCGGCTGAAGGAGATCGCCGGCAAGATCGTCGCGCGCGCCGGCGGCGACGTGAAGGTGTTTGTCGATACCGCACCGGTGATGGAAAAGCCGCTGGCGGAAGCCGCGGGGCTCGGCTGGCAGGGCAAGCACACCAATCTGGTCAGCCGCGCGCATGGCTCGTGGCTGTTCCTCGGCACGATCTTCACCACGGCCGAGCTGGAGCCGGACAGGCCTGAGATCGACCATTGCGGCTCCTGCCGCGCCTGTCTCGACGTATGCCCGACCGATGCTTTCCCGGCGCCTTACCGGCTCGATGCGCGGCGCTGCATCTCCTACCTGACCATCGAGAACAAGGGGCCGATCCCGCGCGAATTCCGCGAGGCGATCGGCAACCGCATCTATGGCTGCGACGATTGCCTGGCCGCCTGCCCCTGGAACAAGTTCGCCAGCGCGGCTTCGGAGGCGAAGCTTGCCGCGCGCGCCGATCTGCGCGAGCCGCCGCTGTCGGAGCTGCTCGCGCTCGACGATGCAGCGTTCCGCGCTTTCTTCTCTGGCTCGCCCATCAAGCGCATCGGCCGCGACCGCTTTGTCCGCAACGTGCTGATCGCCGCCGGCAATTCGGGCGACGCTTCGCTGACGCCGATCGCGCGCGGTCTGCTGGGCGACGCCTCGCCGCTGGTGCGGGGTGCGGCAATCTGGGCCCTGTCGCGACTGCTCTCCGAGGGCGAATTTGGCAGCCTTGCCGCAACCGCCGCGAAAACCGAGGCCGATGCGGCAGTCCGGGAGGAATGGTTGGCAGCGCTGGCAAATCCGGCGAAGGCCGATTGAAGGGTTTATCGATGAGCGGAAGACGCTTCTTCATTTTCGGCGCCGGCTATTCGGCCAGGGCTTTCGCGCGGGCCAATGACCGGCGCGCGGCGGTCTCCGGCACGACCCGGGCGCCGGAGAAGTTCGAGGCGCTGCGATCGGCCGGCATCGAGCCGCTGCAGTTCGACGGCGCACTATCGGCCGAACTGGGTGAGGCGCTTGCAGAGACGACGCATCTCATCGTCTCGGTCGCGCCGGACGAGGCCGGCGACCCGGTGCTCAACGCCGCCGGCGAAACGATCCGGGCAAACATGCCGGCGTTGGAGTGGGTCGGCTATCTCTCGACCGTCGGCGTCTATGGCGACCATGGCGGCGCCTGGGTGGACGAGACCAGCGACTGCCGGCCGGTGTCGAAGCGTTCGACGATGCGGGTGGCGGCCGAGCAGGAATGGCTTAAGCTTGGCCAAGAGATCGGCAAACCGGTGGCGATCCTGCGGCTTTCCGGGATCTATGGACCCGGCCGCAACGCGCTGTCCAATCTCGAGGACGGCACCGCAAGGCGGCTGGTCAAGCCGGGACAGGTGTTCAACCGCATCCATTGCGACGACATCGCAGGCGCGCTTTGGTTTCTGGCCGAAAAGAATCTCGGCAGCATTTTCAACGTAACCGATGACGAGCCGGCGCCGCCGCAGGATGTCGTGGCTTACGCCGCCGGGCTGATGGGCGTCACACCGCCGCCGGAAATTCCCTTCGAGACCGCCCAACTTTCGCCCATGGCGCGGTCTTTCTATGGCGAGAACAAGCGCGTCGCGAATCAGGCGATCAAGGCGGCCGGCTACAGCTTCCGGTTTCCCAACTACCGGGTGGCGCTGGAGCGGATGTGGGCCGAGGGCAACTGGCGGGACGGAGAGCCGCGCAGCCCGATGAGAAGATGACGCCGGAGTGAAGCGGTCGGACGAGACATCGTGTTCTATTGCCTTGATCGATGAGGGACGCGCGGCGTGGATGATTCGTTCCTTGACCGGGTTCGCCTGACCGCGGCAAAGGGATAGACTGGAGAGGGACCCAGCCTCATGAATTTGCGATCGCTGCCCGACCGCAAGCCGTTCCTGACCGCCGCCCTGGCGTTGTTGGCCCTGGCCGCGCTGGCGGCTGTCGCCATTTCGGCCGAACCTCGTGCCAAGGAGTTGTTCGGCGCCCGAAAACTGCCGGCCGTGGCGCCCGCGCAATCCTTCGGCTTCTATTCCAAAGGCTGCTTCACCGGCGGCGTGGCACTGCCGATGGACGGCCCGACCTGGGAAGTGATGCGCCCCTCGCGCAACCGGCGCTGGGGCCATCCGGCGATGATCGCGCTGATCGAAAAGCTTTCGCGCGACGCGGTCGCCGACGGCTGGCCGGGGCTTCTGGTCGGCGACGTCTCGCAGCCGCGCGGCGGACCGATGATGACCGGCCACGCCTCGCACCAGATCGGGCTCGACGCCGATATCTGGCTGACACCGATGCCGAAGCGGCCGCTGACCATCGCGCAGCGCGAGACCATCAGCGCGACGCTGATGGTCGACGAGAAGACGCATCTGGTGAAGGACGCGCTGTGGACGCCGGCGCATACGCGGCTTTTGAAGCGTGCGGCGAGCTATCCGGAGGTCGAGCGCATCCTGGTCAATCCAGGCATCAAGAAGAAACTCTGCGACACCGTCACCGGCGACCGCTCCTGGCTGCGCAAGATCCGGCCGTTCTGGGGCCATGACTATCATTTCCATATGCGCATCGGCTGCCAGCCGGGCTCGCCCTTCTGCAAGGGGCAGGAAGCGACACCGGACGACGACGGCTGCGGCAAGCCGCTTGCCTGGTGGTTCACCGAGGAGCCGTGGCGGCCGAACAAGAATCCGGATGCGCCCAAGGCGCGCGACCTGATGACGATGGCCAACCTGCCGAAGCAATGCCAGGACGTGGTCAACGCACCGGACGCGCCATCGCTGGAAGCGGTGACCTATCATGGCGGCGGCGCCGCGGTCGCCGTGGCCGAACCGCAGCCGATCGAGCCGGCGGAAACGATCTCGAGCGGCAACGCCGCGATCCCGGCGGCGGCAAGCGCTTTCGCGCCGACGCCAAAAATCGGCATCCCGCTGCCAAGGCCAAGGCCGGGGAACTGAGGCCCTGGGTAATCTCCCCCCCTTAAGGGGAGAGGACGCCGGCGAGCCAGGAGTTCAAGCCTGACGCCGAACCCGCTTCCCCTTTGCAGGGTCATGCGCTAGTCAATCGATTGAAACGGCGCAGTGGCGCCACAACGAGGACGATCAAGAGCATGGCAGGCGAAGACGAGAAGGGACTGCGGTTTCCGGTCCTGATCGGCGACATTGGCGGCACCAATGCGCGCTTCTCGATCGTGCTCGACGCAAATTCGGAAGCGACCGAGCCGCAAATCGTCCAGACGGCGAATTTCAACACTATCGACGAGGCGATCCAGGCGGCGGTGCTCGACCGTTCGTCCATCCGGCCGAACTCGGCGGTGCTGGCGGTCGCCGGGCCGGTGGACGGCGACGAGATCCCGCTCACCAACTGCCCCTGGATCGTAAAACCCCGGCAGATGCTCGCCAATCTGGGCCTGGACGAGGTCGTCGTGCTCAACGATTTCGAGGCGCAGGCGCTGGCGGTGGTGGCGCTCGGCGAGGAGCATATGGAAAAGATCGGCGGCGGCACGCCGGAACCCCATGCAAGCCGCGTCGTGCTCGGCCCCGGCACGGGTCTTGGCGTCGCCGGGCTGATCTATGCGCTCAATCACTGGATCCCGGTGCCGGGCGAGGGCGGCCATATGGATATCGGCCCGCGCACGCCGCGCGACTTCGCGGTGTTCCCGCATATCGACAAGCTCGAAGGCCGCATCTCCGGCGAGCAGATCCTGTGCGGTCGCGGGCTGGTCAACGTCTACCGCGCCGTGGCCAGGACGGACGGCAAGCCGACGCCCTTGACGACGCCGGCCGAGATCACAGCGGCCGCGCTCGCCAAAACCGATGCGGTGGCCGAAGAGGCGCTGGAGCTGTTCGTCACCTGCCTCGGCCGCACGGCCGGGGATCTGGCGCTGGTGTTCATGGGCCGCGGCGGCGTGTTCCTCACCGGCGGCATCGCGCAAAAGATCGTGCCGGCGCTGAAGGAAGGCAATTTCCGCGCTGCCTTCGAGGACAAGGCGCCCCACAGCGCGATGATGCGCGAAATGCCGGTTTATGTCATCACCCATCCGCTGGCGGCGCTGCTCGGCCTTGCCGCCTATGCCAGGACGCCTTCGCTGTTCGGCGTGCAGACGGCGGGGCGGCACTGGCGGGCCTGATCGCGCCCCGGTTTCGGGATATCGACCGGCCGCCGCGACGAAGTTTCGCCATAGGCAAGCCGTAGCCGGGGCGTTAAGAGGATGCCGGAAATACGGTCCGTCCGACAGGCGGAAAACCACGAAGCGCCCCTGATTTGACTGTTCAAACTTCGCTCAAACTGAAAGTCCAGCCCGCCGAGGTGAGCGCGGTGCTGCGCCGCATCCTGGCCGAAAACGGCAGGGAATACCGCTGGACCTATGTCGTTGCCGTCGCGTGCCTGCTGATCGTCTCCGGCACCACCGCCTTCACGGCGTGGATCATGGCTCCGATGATCAACCAGATCTTCTACGAACGGCGCAGCGACATGATCGTCTGGATCTGCGCCGGGTTCATGGGCGCCTCCCTGCTGCGCGGCTTCGCCGGCTACGGCCAGGCCGTGGCGCTGGCCAGGATCGGCAACAATCTGGTCGCCCGCTACCAGAAGCGCAGCTTCGACCATCTGATGAAGCTCGGCGTCGACTTCTTCAACGAGACCCGTTCCGGCCGGCTGGCGGCGCAGGTCAACGAGAATGTCGGCGGCATTCGCGACCTGCTGTCGCTGACGCTGACCTCCATCAGCCGCGACGCGGTCTCGCTGGTCGCCCTTGTCGGCGTGATGATCTACCAGGATCCGGTGTTGTCGCTCAGTTCGCTGCTGATCGGGCCGCCGCTGATCTGGGCCGTCGTCTACATCACCCGCCGGCTGCGGCGGATCAACCGGGAATCGGTGCTGATCAACTCGCGGCTGAACGGGTCGGTGCAGGAGGCAACGCAAGGCATCGCAATCGTGAAGGCCTTCACCCTTGAGGACGAGCTGGCGCGCCGCATCGGCATCATGGCCGACGCTGCCGAGCAGCGTAACAACAAGATCGCCCGCGTCGCCGAGCGGCTGTCGCCGATTTCCGAGATTCTGGGCGGCCTCGCCATCACCGCCGTGCTGGCCTATTCCGGCTATCGGGCGCTGGTGCTTGGACAACCGCCGGGCGCGGTGTTCTCCTTCATCACCGCGCTGATCATGGCCTACGACCCGGCAAGGCGCCTGGCGCGCACACAGGTCGGCATGGAACGCGCGCTGGTCAATGCGCGCATGATCTACGAGCTACTCGACCTCGAGCCGAAGCAGGGCGACGCCCCCGGCGCGGTCGAGGCGAAGGTCACCACCGGCGAGGTGCGCTTCAACAATGTGACCTTTGGCTACAAAGCCGACACGCCGGTGCTGAGGGACCTGAGCTTTACCGCGGCGGCCGGCAAGGTCACGGCCATCGTCGGCGCCTCGGGCGCGGGCAAGTCGACGATAGTGGCGCTGCTGCAGCGCTTCTACGACGTCGACAAGGGCTCGATCGAGGTCGACGGCCAGGATATATCGAAGGTTACGAAGCATTCGCTGCGCCAATCGATCGCCTATGTGGCGCAGGCGCCTTATCTCTTCGAAGGCACGATCCGCGACAACATCCGCTACGGCCGGCTGTCGGCCACCGACGCCGAGATCGAGCAGGCGGCGAAACAGGCGGCGGCCGACGAGTTCATCCGCCAGCAGCCGCAAGGCTACGACACGCCGGTCGGCGAAGGCGGCTCGACGCTTTCCGGCGGCCAGCGCCAGCGCGTGTCGATCGCGCGCGCCATCGTGCGACACGCGCCCATCCTGTTGCTCGACGAGGCTACCTCGGCGCTCGACAACGAGGCTGAGGCGCGCGTCCAGGAAGCGCTGACCCATGTGATGGAAGGGCGCACGACGATCGTGATCGCGCATCGGCTTTCGACGGTGGTCAATGCCGACCACATCATCGTGTTGGAAGAGGGGCGGCTGGTCGAACAAGGCACGCATGCCTCGCTGATGGCCGACCCGCACAGCATCTATGCCCGCTTCCACCGGATCCAGGGCAAGAAGGGGCTGGGGCTTGTCGACGACGTCAAGGCAAGCCAGACTTCGGCCCAAAGTCCCGCACCGCGCAGCCGCGCCAAGAAAACCGTCAGGAGAAGCGCATGAGTGAAGCCGGCGATATGGGCCTGGTGGTGGTGGGCGCCGCCGGCCGCATGGGCCAGACGCTGATCCGCGCCATCCACACAATGCCCGGCGCGCGCGTCGCCGCCGCGATCGAGCGGCCGGATTCGGCCCATCTCGGCAAGGATGCAGGTGAGCTTGCCGGCATCGGCATCATCAAGGTGCCGATCGTCGACGATCCGCTGCCGGCCTTCGCCAAGGCCGACGGCGTGCTCGATTTCACCGCTCCCGCGGCAAGCGTCGAATTCGCCGGCTATGCCGCGCAGGCGCGCATCGTCCATGTCATCGGCACAACCGGCTGCTCGGCCGAGGACAATGCGAAGATCGCCGCCGCCGCGCGCCATGCCACGATCGTCAAATCCGGCAATATGAGCCTCGGCGTCAACCTGCTGGCGGTGCTGGTCGAGCAGGCGGCGAAGGCGCTCGACGCCGACGATTTCGACATCGAGATCCTGGAAATGCACCACCGCCACAAGGTCGACGCGCCGTCCGGCACGGCGCTGCTGCTCGGCGAGGCGGCGGCGAAGGGGCGCGGCATCGATCTTGCCGACAACAGCGTGCGGGTGCGCGACGGCCATACTGGCGTGCGCAAGACAGGCTCGATCGGCTTCGCGACGCTGCGCGGCGGCTCGGTGGTCGGCGACCACAGCGTGATCCTTGCGGGCACCGGCGAGCGCATTACGCTTTCCCACCATGCCGAGGACCGGGCGATCTTCGCCCGCGGCGCCGTCAAGGCCGCGCTTTGGGCGCGCGGCAAAAAACCCGGGCTTTATTCCATGCGGGACGTGCTCGGCTTGAGCTGAGGCGTCTCTCTTCTGCAAAATGTCGAAGGAGCAAACATGTCGGGAACTCTCGTGCTCGTGCGCCACGGCCAGAGCGAATGGAACCTGAAGAACCTGTTCACCGGCTGGCGCGATGTCGACCTGACCGACCAGGGCACGGCGGAAGCGCTCGCGGCCGGCGAGAAGCTCAAGGCGCGCGGCCTGAAATTCGACATCGCCTACACGTCTGCCTTGAAGCGGGCGCAGAAGACCTGCCAGCACATTCTCGACATCGTCGGCCAGAGCGAGCTGAAGACGATCCGCGACCAGGCGCTCAACGAGCGCGACTATGGCGACCTCTCCGGCCTCAACAAGGACGACGCGCGCAAGAAATGGGGCGAGGAGCAGGTGCATATCTGGCGCCGCTCCTACGACATCGCGCCGCCCGGCGGCGAAAGCCTGAAGGACACCGGCGCGCGCGTGTGGCCCTATTACCTGCACGAGGTGCAGCCGCATGTGCTGCGCGGCGAGACCGTGCTGGTCGCCGCGCACGGCAATTCGCTGCGTGCGCTGATCATGGCGCTGGACGGCAAGAGCGGCGAGGAGATCGTCAAGCTCGAGCTCGGCACCGGCGTGCCGGTGATCTACAAGCTCAACGCCGATTCCACCGTGGCAAAGAAAGAAGTGTTGGAGGGGTGAGCCTGTTGGGCCAGTCAAGGCGGCCCGCGAAAAAAGCGCGTTGACACATATCGTTCGCCCGCTTACATGAGCGCCCACCAGCCCAGATGGCGGAATTGGTAGACGCGCACGGTTCAGGTCCGTGTTCCGCAAGGAGTGGAGGTTCGAGTCCTCTTCTGGGCACCATGGTTCTCTCGGGAACCCATATTTCTCAACGATTTCAAGGCTTAGGCCGTCCCTCCGGTCCACGTTCCGGTCCACCGGAGGTACACAATGGGACTGGTATTGAAGCACGTCTATCTGACCAAGGCCGGCACATGGCATTACCGGCGGCGACTGCCTAGAGACGTAACCGCACTGGTTAGACAGAACGAGTTCAAGCGTCTTCTCGGCTCGACAGAGCGGGAAGCCTTGAGAAACTGCCCCAAGGTAAACAGCGAGTTCGAGGGACTGGTCATGGCGGCTCGCCGTCGCCGGGACATGCCTGCTGATGTGCCGCACACGGCTTTGGACGTTCACCGGCTCGCAGAGAGGCGGGCGGCAGAGCTTGCGGCGACTACGGTGCATGTGGGGGACCGTATGCTGCCCGGCAGTGACCCCGAGGCCGCGCTCTTGATCCGTGAAGCGTACCTATCATCTTTCCCGCGCGAGGGCGGCGACGGCCTGCATGTAGAGGGAGAGCCTGTGGGCGTCCCGGAGATCGAGGCCCGCGCCTTGGCTATCCTGACCAGCGGCGGGAACCTGTCCCGGCCTGCGCCCACGATAGAGGACGCCCGGAAGCTTTACATGCGAGAGCGGGTCGAAGGCGACATCAACGAGGCGGCGAAGACGGCGCGGCTCAACCGGGTCTTGGGGTACATGAAGGACGCGGGGGTCGGCAAAGACCGCACCATGATCAGCCTGACCAGAGAGGACGCCCGAGACGTGCGAGATTATCTCGTCCGAGACGAAGGCATGAAGGCCGCGACCGTGCGGCGCTACATGAATGACATTCGAGCTTTGATCAATCTCGGCATGACAGAGCTTGGCCTCAAGGACGCGATGTCCAATCCATTTCTCAACCTGTCGATAAAGGGAGCGGAGGCGTCGGCCACGCCAGCGGTTGACGAGCGTAAGCCTATACCCGAGGCGATGATGAGGCCGCTTCGGGAACGCATAGTGGCTCACGCGGGGGACGATCTGTCTCGCATATGGCGGATTTCTGAATGGACCGGATGCCGCCTTGGAGAGGTTACCGGGCTTCTCATAGCCGACGTGGTGTTGGACGGGGCTGTCCCTTACCTGAACCTAGTCCCACACGCTCACCGGCGGCTTAAGACGGCGGCGTCCATCCGCCGCGTACCGCTGATTGGCGACGCCCTGGCGGCGGCGAAAGAGGCTGTAGCAGCGGCGGGGAGCGGGCCTGCCTTGTTCACCCGGTATGGGCGGCCCCGTGGGTCGGACGCGGCGTCGGCCGCCCTCATGAAGCATGTCCGCGCGATAACGGATGATCCCAAGATCGTCGTCCACTCGCTCCGACACACTGTGGAGGACCGCCTTATGTTGGCGAGGGTAGACGAGTTCGACCGCAAGCTCATTTTAGGTCACGCCAGCGTGGGGCAGACTGGACGCTACGGCGGCCCCGATGCTCGCCTCAAGGTGGCCGAACGCGGGCTCAAGGCGGCCATGGGTGTTGCCGGCAAGCGCCGATAGGGCCTTCCCTGCGTCCGGTCAGGCGCACCCGCGCCGAGCAGCACCATTACGTGGCTGTGAGGCCGCGCCCCTTCAAACCCTCCACCCGCAGTCACCGTCCAAGGGCATGGGAGATATTGAACTCGGACTTTTCATTCCTTACGAATGATCATCGCAAGTGGGGGCAGGACGGTATGTGGACGTGGGCGAAACGGGCTGTGCTGGCCGCCTTCATCGGCTGTGGAGGTTACGGTGTCCATGACGCCTACCGGGCCGGGCTGTTTACGCGGCCTAGTATGCCCGAAGGGGCCTTCTCGGTTTCCTACAAGAGCGGGCTTCGCGGCATCTTGGTCGATGTTCCAAACGAGAAGACGACCAGACGCTATTTGGGATTTCCGCAGAAGGTTCCCTTCTACCTCGAAGACGCCTGGTCATTCTGCCGTCCACCCAATGAAGACGAACAAGAGCATGTCTCCGCGTTCATGAAAGACAGAAATTGGCCCGGAGAGAGATTTGAGGCGGTTTGCAAGATCGAAGTGGATGACAAGGTTGTGGTGCGCGGCCTAATAACCTCGGTCCCGAAGCTCTAACCGCGCCCGCATCCCAGAGGCGCGGGTTGGGTAACCAGGACGAAGGGGGGCGGGGTCCGGCATTTTACTCGTCCCGCCAGATGACCCGTTTCTCCCACCGGATTTCCACGAGCCGCCTGTACCGGATGGTGTGTGCCTGCTCGCCGGTCGGATGAAAGAGCTGGGCGCTCATCCACTCCCTGCTCTTGCATTCCTGGCAGCGCACCTTGTCTCGCACCTCGTCAATCGTGACGTTCCCGATCACCTCCCGAAGCTCTGCCGGCTTGTAGTAGCGCGTGACCCTACAGCGGGCGCAGCGGATCCCGCCACTTGCCCCGCGTCATGGGCATGGGTCAGGGTCCATGCGGCACCTCTAGGCCACTTCTCGGGTTGCTCGGGCATGATCTGAAATGAGGAACGGCGGCGGCTCCGGTCAAGAGGCGCTTGACAGATTTGTTCTCATTTTGTTCACTGTTGTATATGAGCGACGAAATCCGAGTGCCAAGACCTGAATATGCCACTCCGCCCGGCGTCCAGCATCATGTCTGCGAACACGAAGGTTGCGCCAAGGATGCCGGCTGGGGGTTTGCGAAGCCGAAGCAGGCCCCCCACTGGTTCTGCTTTGAACACCGGGCGGAGGGCGAGCACTACCTATAGCTGGAGGCCGACCATGAGCCGTCATGACATCGCCGCCGATTTGGAAAGCGCGGCCAATCAAATCGCCGAGGTGCCCCGCGCGGACCTTCAGGTCATGCTCCGACGAGCAGCCTTGATGCTCCGCAACGTAACCGGGCTGGTCCTTGAGCCGAGCGTACAGGAGCCCTTGTCGAACGTGGCGGAAGAGATGGGGCTCACGAGAGCTGACCTCATACGAACCATCGTCAGCGACTGGCTTGTGGCAAATGCCTATCTGCCGGTTCCGTATGCGTTGGACGAGGATAGCACAGTGGAAGGCAACGCATGATCAGCGCACCGCGCCATGACCGCGACTACCCCGACCGCGAGATTGACTGTCAGGAGGCGATGGAACCCGGCTTTCAGGCCATTGGGGATTGCATGCGGGAGGCTGGGTGGCAGCGCGGCGAGGTAGTGCGGTCACTGCGCCGCCTGATGGCCGCGGACAACATGGCCCAGAGGGAAAATGCCAAGGTCGAGGCCGAGCTGGCGATTGCGCGAGCAATGATCCGGGCCGGAAGATGATCATCTGGGTTCGGGGCTCATTCCAGACCCTTGGCCCGCGCGTAAGGCGAATGGCCGTGGGGCGTGTTGGCCAGATAGCACGTGAACTCATGCTCTAGCTGGACCATGGCTAAGCCCTTGCCATGCTCACGGCCGCGCGGTCCCTCGTCGTTGCGCCACCGGGTGTCGTTGGTCGAGATCGACCAGCGCCAAGTGCCCTCTCGCAGACCCCGCGACGTATCGCGCCAGATGCGGCCAACGCTATTGGAGCCAAGGAAACTGGCGGAGAAACCGCTTTTGGCCGGGTCAACGGTCCAGTCAAGCCAGAACCGCGCTGCGAAACTGCGCACATACTGAGCCGCGTGGACTATGGTGGCACAAATGGCGATGGGCTGTCCGTCGTAGTCGAGGACTTCATAGCCCTCGCCACCGGCATCGCGAACTCTCAATCGTTCGGCTGTCATGACCTTCTCCAATTCGCTCTTGAAGCCGCGAACGCCCGTGGAGCGGGCGGCGAGCCTGATTGTTGAGCAAGGAGTTATGTCGGGCAGCCGTGCTGCTTCTTACTTCTCTTCGACGTAAGGGCTCACCCGTCGTCGGTTATCACGCGGCTTATCCGAAAGGTGCCGAGGGCCGCTTCTCTCAAGGCACAATGTAAAAGGTGACGTAACGTCTTCACCCGGTCAAGAGCACGCTCTCAATCTTCCTCGCGAAAGTCCCTTTTCCTCACCCTTCAGGAACTTTACCCGCCCAACCAGACCCGGCTTGAGCCACTCGGCCTTCTCTTTGGCGAGCCCTTTCGGTGGCGGAGCGCCGGCCTTGCCGCGTTTCGTGATGGCGAAGCGGAGCGCATGGAAGTCCGATAGTCCTGCCTCGTTGGTGACGATGGTCTCGCCCTCGATAACGAAGCTTCCAGCGTCTATCGCATTTGCCTCGTCGGAGAGCGGCCGGTACTTGGCCGTCCAGTCGAAGCCGTTCTTGGTGTAGAAGCGGATACCGTCAGCGTCCTTGATGACTTGGGTCCGGTAGCCGTCGAATTTGACCTCATGGCCCCATCCCTTGGGCGGCTGTTCGACTAGCTCGGGGTCCATAGGGCGGATGAACATCAGCCGAACGTGGTCGGCAGGCTTACGCACAGGCACTCCACGTAACTCATTTATTATTCAGTATCTCATAACCGTGAGTGTCCCCTTAGCGGGCGCAAAAGCTCCGTCAATTGGACCGCTCCATCGCCCCGAGACGCCTCCGCCAATTGATTAGACATCGCTAATACGCTATAGAAGAAATCCTCGAGGGCTCGTCATGTGGCGGTTGCGATTGCATCTAGCCTTGATCGCCATCACCCAAGTCGGCGATGCCAACGCTCACGATTGGTACACGGGCAAGACTGACCCCGTTCTTCACTTGAAATGTTGCGGCAATCGAGATTGCCACTCTATCGATCCCAACGATGTCAGATCAGGCATCGAGGGCTACTACGTCAAACAACCGCAGCCCTATTCCCGCAACGATCCTCCAACAGGCGAGTGGTTCGTCCCAAGGGATCGCGTCCAAGCTGCTCCGGACGATGAGTATCATATTTGCGAAACTGTCTACCCAACCCTTCGAGTTGGCAGGCATAGGATGCATTGGACTTGCTTCTTCGCGCCGCGTGGGACCAGTTCAATCCAACGAGATCCATCTGACTAATGGTAGCCGAACACGAGCGGCGCTGCCTTACCGGTCCCACAATGGAAGATAGGTGGGGGGAAGGAAGGGGTAGTTGAGGTGGAAGGGAGATGCTACCCCCCACTCCCTCCCCCGGTATACACCACCTAAACGCTGGGCTTTAGGGCGGCCTTGATACGAGCTCCCGCAACTCGTTCTGCCTCCTCCATCATGATCTCTGCGATGGCCCGGGTCCTGGTGATTGGCGATAAGACAGCATCGTGGATTGGGAGAACGGCGCAGTCCACCAGCAAAGTCCGTTCCAACACGCGGCACAGGATTTCGCTCTCCCTGTACATCAGCTCATAGCCGATCCCACAGTTCAGGACCGGTGCGAGCAGTGGATGCTTCCTCAACATTGCTTGCTTGAAGCGCCCTACTGTCCACCCTGTAGGCAGCCCTTGCTCGATGTCAGGGTGCCACTTGCGCATTGTCGTGGCCTTGAAGAGGAAAGCGTTGAAGCCGCTCTTCACAGCGCGTCGTTGCTCGTCAGTGAACTCCTCTGTTCCAGGCAAGTCGTAAGGGCTTCCCTCGGGCGGAACTGCTCCGACCTTGGCATAGGCGAGCCGGGGGAACATTTGCCCATAGTCGAGTTCCCCGATCCGATGACCTTCAACCCGAATGTGCCTCCGTTCGGTCCTCCTCATCTGTTGCCAGAAGCCTCCAAAGAGACGGCCGCTATACGCCAGCCTCGGCGATCTTGCACCCGGAGGCAGTGTGAACCGCCTTACCAACGTCCGGTCAAAGGTGTCGGTTGGCTGGTTCCCCACGTACGCCACGTCGGCAAGCGCAAGACGCTCATTGAACTTCCGCACCTGTGCCGCCTTCGACGCCGCGTCGTCGGTCTGTGGGATGGGGACGTGCTCCCGTCGGCCCCATTGGTCCTTCCGCGTCAGGACTATCGCCGGCAGGTCCGTCCTTCTCTCGAAGTCCGGGCTGCTGATGCCCCTTGATCCCACCTCTGCTGCAAACGCCGCCGTAGGAGCGATTGTAGTGGCGTACCCGGCCTGCTGCGGCTTTGCCACTGTCGCCACACCAACGGCCTCCAGCGCCCCTAGAAGCGCCGGCAGAGGCTTGCCGAAGCCATCAACCGTCCTGCCCACCGTGGCCCGCTTGCGGTGGCCCAGCGGCAGCGTAATGCGGCCCTGCTCGGGCGGGAACAGGGCATAGTGAGCTAGGTTGGCGACGATGGTGTCCACAGCACTCTTGAACGTCATCGCGTCTGCTGGCTTCCTCTGGCGCTCGCGTGACCCGCTGCGTTTTTCATGGGCCAAGACCAGCGTTGTGACGTCTTCTGCAAGTTCCTGAAGTGCCTTGAGTGGTCAGCTCAAAGCGGAACATCTGGTCTCGTGGTGCTTGGGGGCTCGTCGTCACACGAGCTCCCGTAGGGCTTGGTTGATCTCATCGGTCATGGCTTGTTTCCTTTCTTGATCACGTTTTTCCAGTTCGGCGAGTTGTAGACCGGCACCTCCGAAGGCGGCGGTCAGGTCACGGGCAACGATCATGCCCGCCTTGGGACCAAGCTCCCGGTAGACACGCTCCTGCTTGCCCGTTCTGTGGTCGTAACGGAGCCCGGAGTGTCTGCTGGATAGAGCCCGAACCCGCTTCACAAGTTGGAGGCGGAAGGCGGCGTCAGACAGGAACCGCTCCGGTCTCTCGCTCCAGAACAGGAACATCGCCATCGCTGTGACGGCTATGTCCCGTGCGGAGCATTCGGCGTCGAGGTTCAGCACCTCATGCGCCGCTTGTCGCTGGTATCGGCTCTGAACCCGGTTGCCAGCGGTGTCCTTTGCCGAGGTAGCCAGAGCAGCCCAACGGGCGTCCAAGTGGCCCCATAGGGGGCTGTGGGCGTTCTTGGCGATACGCTCCCGGACGAGGGAGACGTAAGGCGCAAGCTCACTCCGCCTGATGGCAGTCTGCTCGACATCGCCCTGGCGCCGCAGTCGGCTCTTGTGTCGCCGACAGTGCGGGCTGAAGCGGGAGGACGTGGGTGCGCCGCAGTGTGCAGCGCGACATGTTCGCATTCATTTCTCCTAATATTTGTATCCGCCCCTAAGCACAGAAGGACGGAAGGTTTGGAAACGGCCGGGACTTCCCGACCATTGATTTTGTGTTGTTTGCCGCCGGGTGTCGTCCTGACCTGCCCGGTTCACGGTTCCCCCTCGGTCGTCCAAGGCTCCGTTACCCTCACCGGGGACTAACCCGGATTGGCGGCTATGTGGTGCTTGCGCGTCCGGCAGAGGGCCGGTCCCGGGCGCAAGCCCGCTTCCATTCTATGGTTCGGCCGGGGATCATCGTCTTGCCCCGTACGGTCCCGCTGCCGGCCCCTAGAGGCACGTCAGGCATGGCTGCAATCGACCGGGCTGTCTGGCAGGACAGCCTACTGGTTTTGGAAAGGAGGCTCTTGGGGCCGAATGGCCCGTGAGCTGGGTTGGTCTTCAGGGTTCAGCGGTCGGGACAAGCCCACCACTCCGTATGCGAAAGGCGCATATCGGTCATCGCGACCCTAGTGTCAACAGCCAGACTTCATATTATTTTTCAAGGAGATAGGCACCAGATAACTATCCAGTGCCGGGCCTTGTGGCTCAAGGCATTCCAAGGCATATGTGCCCGAACTGTGCCTGAAAAAAGTTTGGTGGTGGGAGGACGACTTGCGAGCGGTCTTGGGAATAGATGCGGCTTGGACGGCGGCCCAGCCGAGCGGTGTCGCGTTGGCAGTCGAGGAGCGCGGAGGCTGGCGGTTGCGCGCGGCGGCATCCTCCTACAGCACCTTCTGTGCTCTCGCAGAGACAACAGCGGGACCTGGCTTGGCTGGCGGACCTTCCGACGCATTGGAAGCGGCCAATACCTTGGTGGGCTCCCCGGTCGATCTAGTCGCGGTCGATATGCCGCTTTCGAGGTCACCAATTGTAGCTCGCCGCGCCAGCGATGATGCGGTCTCTCGGGCGTATGGGCATAGGTGGGCGGGGACACACACACCGAGTGCGATCCGTCCTGGGCCAGTGAGCGACAAGCTGCGGGCGAGCTTCGAGCTTAAGGGCTACGAGCTGCGTACATCTGGGCCGGTGGTGAGCGGCCTTGTGGAGGTCTATCCGCACCCGGCTTTGATTGAGTTCGCCTCTGCGGAGCGGCGGCTTCCCTACAAGTTCGGCAACAGACGTAGCTACTGGCCCGACGAGACGCCCAAGGTCCGGGCGCTCAACATTCAGCGTCAGATGAGTGCCATTGCCGCCCTGATGGAAAACGAACTCTCCGGTGTAGCAGCGGCGATGCCAGAACTCGATTTTGAGCGTGCGAGCGGCCGAGAGTGGAAAGCCTACGAAGACATGCTTGACGCCGTGGTTTGTGCGGCGGTCGGCATTTGCGTGTTGGAAGGTCGCGCGGTGCCGTTCGGCGACGACCAATCGGCGATTTGGATCCCGAAGCCGGGAAGTGCGAAGACGGGTGTGGTAAGGACGATCGCAGGCGTCTAGCTACCGGCCGACGATCCACCGCACGACTGCAACCGCTCCGCACAGCCCGTAGAGGGTCATGAACGTCATTGCCAGCGTGTAAGCCATATCCGATCCTCCTCACATGCCCCAAGCCACAAGCGCCTTCTCGGCCGCTGCCGGGTCGTCTTTGATCCGCAGCACGGTCTGCCGCGTGAGCCCTGACGCCTTGGCAACGGCGGAGGTTCCCTGTCCCTGCGCCAGCATGTCGGTGACAGCCTGTAGCGCGGCCCTGTCGTAGCTGGGCTTGCGGCCCCTATAGCGGTCCTCCTGCGCCCTAGCGGCCTCTATGCCCGCCCGCTGGGCCGCCTTCGTGACCTCGGCCTGCGCCTGGGCAGTTGCCGCCATGAAGGCTATGAGCGCGTCCCGCACGGCCTGCTGCATGGGGTCTTTGGTGGCCCCGTCGAACGTCATTGAGTTGATCACGGTCCGGACGACCACGCCCTTACGCATGAACTCGCGGATGGTGTCGCAAACGTCTTGGTAGTTTCGGCCGAGCCGGTCCACCCATCGCACCACCAGCGTATCGCCCCTACGGAGCATATCCCGGAGCCGCCTTCCTTCGGGGCGCTCGGCAAGCGTCGTGCTGACCCCGGAGACGCCGTGGTCGGCCACTACATCATCAATGGTGAACCCGGCGGCCTCCGCTTGGGTTTGTTGGTGGCCGAGCGTCTGGTCAAGGGTCGAGACGCGTGCATAGAGAATGGTCTTGGACATGGGCTTCCTCGGTGTCCGTTAGCGTGATGTACGCTGATTAGGCCGTCCGTTGGGATAAGTCAACCCTAACGGACACCCTTTCGGGCAGCGCGTCGCCTGTACGCTGGGCTATACCCTTCCGGACATCTGTCATTGCAGTCACGGCTCTGATACGAGCCGAAGGCGCACATCGGGGGCAGTCACATGGATGAGAAGAATTATCGTCAACTCGCGGTGCGGATCGCTGAACAGGCAACGCCGGCCCAGAATGAGGCGCTCAAGGCTTGGGCACTGAAGCTTCTCGACATTCGCAGCTCGGACCTGCCCACCCGCCAGAAGGCGAAGAACGCCATCGCGGTGACGGTCTCAAGCAAGGTCATCTGGCCACTCGTGAAGATCGTGGCGTCACAGACCAAAAGCGTTGGCTGGGACAATCGGACCGTCGCCCAGCGATTGGGACTTGGTGCTGCCGCCGTTGGTGTTGCACTGTTCGGCGGCCAGAGTGCCGGCATAGCTGCCCTTGGTGGCGCGATAGGTGTGCCGCTGTGGGTCGTGCTTGGCGCGGGGTCGATGTTCGCACGCTACCTCTACGAAGAGCTTACTCTCCGCTCCAAAGATAACGGTCGCGCGTCCTACTCGGTGATTGACGCGGAAAAGATAGACGACGACACAGCATAGCTTCGTCCAGCGTCGCCTGTGCTTGTGACGCCGCCAAATCGCAACGGCGAGCCGAACGGCAATGAGGTAAGCCCCACGGGGGGTATCGCGCCGCTTCAACTGTGGATTTCGTCCCCTCGAATTTTTGCGTCAGTTTGACGTTGAGCTGTATGTCGCCGATACATGGCGCGGCAAATCAATGAGCGACAGGTAGCCAGCATGAGTGGTCAGCGGAACCGAGAAGAGGTCGTCAATACTCAACTGGCCTTGCTGATCTCAACACTGGGCGTCACCGCCGATGCCGAGACTATTCACGTGCACGGGAAGCACCGCCCCGACGTACTGTTTCAATTGCGCGGTCTGCGCGTGGCCATCGAAGGCAAATTCAGCGACACGCCGAATGCTGATGAGGTGGTGCTCCGCGACGCGCGAAACAGGGTCCGCGCCGGTATAGCTCACATAGCTGCCGCGACCGTCTACCCTATCGCTCTTCGGAGTGCCCCCACTACCAAGGTGTTAGACACGCTTGCCAAATCACGGCTTCGCTACCGCATCGTCACCGAGACGTTCGAGTGGGATGAGTGGTTTGAAGGCGACCCCGCGTCGCTCATGGGGGCGCTCCGAAGAGCCCAGGAGGCCCTTACCCAAGACGATATCGTTGAACAAACGGCAAAGGCGCTCAATGTCCAGTTGAGTGGTGTGGCCAAGCTTTGGATGGGCCAAGCGGGGGCATGCGATCGCCTGTCCTCAATCCTGGGGATCAAACCACCCAAAGGCGAGACCCCGGAAAAAGCTGAAGCGCGTAGAGAGACCGCCGCGAAGGTCTCCGCGCTTGTTCTGGCTAATGCCCTCATTTTCCAAGACCAGCTCGCGGCGACTGACGGGCGCGTAGCGCCGCTACGGAAGACCGAGAAAGAGAGCGACCTTGTAGGCGACATATCAAAACACTGGAGATGGATCTGGGAGAACATAAACTACGTCCCAATCTTCCAGCTCGGCGAGCGGGTTCTGGACGAGCTGCCTGTCAGCCCTCACACCACGCTTGCCGTCAAGTCACTGCTCGCAGAGGCTAAGTCTATCTGTGAGAAGCAAGCCGCCTTACGGCACGACCTTATGGGCCGCATCTACCACTGGCTGCTGCACCACGCCAAATATCTTGGCACCTACTATACGTCCGTGTCTGCGGCGACTTTACTCCTCAAGATAGCCTTAGCCGCGAAATGGAAACAGGATTTTGGCGACCCTGTCGAACTCGCCAACTTCAAGGTGGCCGACCTCGCGTGTGGAACGGGTACGCTACTCATGGCGGCGGCACAGGCGTTTGCGGACGAGTACATTCGCAAACGGGCGGCGACCGATCGATCCTTGGAGCCCAAAGACCTTTCCACTCTCCACCGGACCCTGATGGAAAACGTCCTTCACGGCTACGATGTATTGCCTTCTGCCGTACACCTGACCGCGTCGACCTTGGCCCTGCTCGCACCCGACATCGCGTTTGTGCGGATGAACCTTTACGTCATGCCTATGGGCATCGACCATGGGAATGCTCGCCTCGGAAGTCTTGATTTTCTGGACGGAAGCGAGATCAAGACCCAGATCGCACTCGACTACTCACAAGCGGAGACCCTGCGTACCGGGGCTTCGATGACCCATGTGACGAATGCGAAGGTGCCCAAGCTCGATCTTTGCGTCATGAACCCGCCGTTCGTCCGGAGCGTCGGGGGAAACCTCCTCTTCGGCTCGCTGCCGGATGAACGAGGAGCCATGCAAACCGAACTGAAACAGCGGGTAAAGAACCTTTCAGCGAACGTCACCGCCGGCCTTGGAAGCGTCTTCGTAGCACTCGCAGACAAGCATCTGGAAAAGGGTGGGCGGCTCGCGTTCGTTCTTCCGGCTGCGCTCGCCACAGGAGAGGCGTGGGGGCCGACGCGCAAACTCATTGCGGACAAGTACCACCTCGAAACGGTCATTTCGAGCCACGATGCCAGTCGGCCCAACTTCTCCGAAAACACGGACCTCTCCGAGCTTCTCTTTGTTGCTCGCAAGCTCGCAGGTGGTGAGAAGCCAGGCAGAACAACCTACATAAGCCTATGGCGCAATCCCCGGTCTATCCACGAAGCAATGCACTTGGCGAACGACGTGGAACACGTTGGGCCTGTTGCGGCCGTCGAAGGGGTCGGCGTTACGAGTGTGCGGACCGCCTCGGGGAAAGTTGCCGAAATGGTCACCATGCCGCCGGCCGCAGGAGAGGAGATTTGGCAGGGTGCGATCATCTCGCAAGCCGAGCTTCTTAGGGTTTCTTGGAGCCTGCAAGGGGGAACCCTCCGCCTACCGGGCAACGACAAGGGCTTCGCCATCCCAATGGCTCCCCTATCCGACCTCGGAGAGCTTGGTTACGACCGGCGCGATATACACGACGCCTTTGAAATCTCCCACGACGACTGGTCGCCATACCCGGCTTTCTGGGGCCATGATGCTGAAGCCGTCACAACGATTGCCCAGACATCCACCGCGAGACTAATGGCCCGCACCAAGGCCGCTCCTGGTCGGAAGCTCAAGAGTGCAACTTCAGTTTGGAGCAAATCCGGCCGTATTCTCGTCGCGGAACGACTGCGCACAAACACCCAGAAGCTCGTTGCACTGGGGTTTTCAGAGCCCGTTCTAGGCAACACATGGTGGGCCGTCAGCACGGCCTCGTTGGACGACGGGCAGATTAAGGCCCTGCTCCTGTTCCTCAACTCGAGCTTTGGAATTGCGCTGTACTTCGCACGCCGTGTCATTACCGAGGGTGCGTTTGTCCAGATGAAGAAGCCGGCGTGGGCGTCAATGCCCGTCTTGGACGTTCGGTCTTTGCAGCCCTCGCAGCTTGCAGCCCTGGGGGCGGCCTACGACAGGGTTGCGACCCAGCCCCTTCAACCAATTGCGAAGCTAGCCTCGGATAAGGTTCGCATCGACATTGACGATACGCTCTGCAAGGTCCTCCAACTCCCCTCGATCTCACCGATACGAGAGCTGCTTGAAAGGGAACCGGGGCTATCAAATCGCGAGATCGCGCCAAGGCAGAAGTCCGGTATGACCGCCGAGATGGAAGACAGCTCCGAAGATTAGCCTTAGACGCGCCTTGCGGGCACGCGTCCGCTTCGCGTAGGGTTGTCGCGCGGTACACATTCGCGCCGCAAGAGGTCCACAACAGCGGGATGCGGTCCCTGCGAGGTCTTAGTCTAAGTATCTGAAATTACGCTGTGAAATAGAGGTGCTGACGCGGTTCGATTTTCTGTCACTGCGCCTCTTCTGGGCACCAAATTCCCGTTTCAGACGATCTGACGCGACGAGCAAAAAAGCCCGGGCTTTCCGGGCTTTTTTGTGCTCTGCAACTCGTCTCGAGTTGAACCGTTCCTATCTTGTCGGTTAACCCGAGGTTCCGTGATGCCCGAGCCGTTCAAGGAGTGGAAGGTTCTGCCGCATGGCAGGCTCTCTCCTGTTGACGACAATATTCTGACGGCGACCGGCGACATACCGATGCCAATTGGCAACATGAAACGGCGCATGACCGTGGTTCGACTGCGCGACCGGCGGCTTGTCATCTTCAGCGCCATCGCGCTCGACGACGAACAGATGCGCGCGATCGAAGCCTTCGGCCAGCCGGCCTTCTTGGTCGTCCCTAATGATCATCACCGGCTCGATGCAAAGCCATGGAAGAATCGCTATCCCACCCTTCAGGTGATTGCACCGGCGGGCGCACTCAACAGCGTCGAGAAGGCGGTACATGTCGATGCGACGCGCGGCGACTTTGGGGATCCCGACGTCAAGCTCGTCACCGTCCCCGGAACCCGTAATCGCGAAGCGGCGTTGCAAATTGACGGACCAAACGGCACGACGCTCGTTCTCAATGATATCGTAGGCAACATTCGCGGCGCATCCGGCTTTTGCAGGCTGGGCATTGCGCATGATGGGATTTGCCGGTGATGAGCCGCATATACCTTGGCCGGTCAAACTGACGATGGTCGGCGACAAGGCGGCACTCGCAGCGCAATTGAGACGATGGGCGGAACAGCCGGCGCTCAAGCGCATACTTGTCTCGCATGGCTCCGTCATCACCGAGGATCCGCGGGGGACGCTGCGCAAGCTGGCGACGTCGCTCGGATAGATGAAGGCATAGCAGCCAACCCCTTCCGGCCAGTCGCCCAACAAACCGCTTCAAACCAGCCGCCCCGGGCGCTACGGTCCGCCCATGGCCCCTTCCGTCAGCCCGACCATCGCCGCCCGCCGCGACCAGATGTTTCCGATCCTCACCGACGCGGACATCGAACGCATGCGTCGGTTCGGCGAGGCACGTGCCTATGCCGCCGGCGATCACATCGTGACAGCCGGCACGGTCTCGCCCGGGGTGATCCTCATCCTGTCGGGCAAGATCGACATCACCCAGGCCGGCGGGCTTGGCCGGCCTGAGCCGATCATCACCTACGGTCCCGGCAATTTCGTCGGTGAGCTGGCGCAGTTGTCGAACCGGCCGTCGCTGGTCAATGCCGAGGCGAACGGACCGGTCGAGGCGATCGTCATCCCCTCGCAGCGGTTGCGCGACCTGATGGTGCAGGAGGCCAATCTCGGCGAGCGCGTCATGCGGGCGCTGATCCTGCGCCGGGTCGGCCTGCTCGAAAGCGGCGCCAGCGGACCGGTCGTGATCGGGCCGCCCGGCAATGGCGACGTGCTGCGGCTGCAGGGTTTTTTGCGGCGCAGCGGACTTCCCCATCGTGCTCTCGATTCCGACACCGACCCTTGCGCGAAAACGCTGGTCGAGCGTTTCCATGTCGACCCGCACCATCTGCCGATCGTGCTGTGCCCCAACGGCAAGCTCATGCACAATCCGGGCGAGACCGAGCTTGCCCGCTGCGTCGGCCTGCTGCGGCCGATCGATGCCGACAAGATCTATGACGTGGCGATCGTGGGCGCCGGGCCGGCGGGGCTGGCAGCCGCGGTCTATGCCGCTTCCGAAGGGCTGTCGACCATCGTGCTCGACTGCCGCGCTTTCGGCGGACAGGCGGGCGCCTCGGCGCGCATCGAAAATTATCTCGGCTTCCCGACCGGAATCACCGGCATGGCACTGATGGCGCGCGCCTATAACCAGGCGCAGAAATTCGGCGTCGAGATGGTGATCCCCGACGAGGCGAAGCTGCTGGACGACGCCGGCGACGGCGCCCGCTACAGGCTGGCCATCGGCGATGGCGAGAGCGTGCGCTCACGCGCGGTGGTGATCGCCAGCGGCGCGCGCTACCGCCGCCTCGATATTGCGAACCTCGCGCAATTCGAGGGGACCTCGGTGCATTACTGGGCCTCGCCGATCGAGGCCAGGCTTTGCCAAGACCAGGAAGTGGCGCTGGTCGGCGCCGGCAATTCGGCCGGACAGGCGGCCGTCTATCTGGCGAGCCAGGTGCGCAAGGTGACGCTGCTGGCGCGCCGCGACAGCCTACACGCCACCATGTCGCGCTATCTGGTCGAGCGCATCGCCGCGCAGCCCAACATCGAGGTGCTGACGGAAACAGAGGTGGCGGCGCTGGAGGGCCATGACGGCAACCTCGAAACGCTGCGCTGGCGCAACCGGACGACCGGCGAGGAGACGACACGCGCCATCCGCCACCTCTTCCTGTTCATCGGCGCCGACCCGAACACCGACTGGCTGGCGAATTGCAACGTGGCGCTGGACGCCAAGGGTTTCGTGCGCACCGGGCCCGACACGACACCGGGGCACGGGCCGATGGAGACCAGCCGCAGCGGCGTGTTCGCCATCGGCGACGTGCGCTGCGGCTCGACCAAGCGCGTCGCCGCCGCCGTCGGCGAAGGCGCGCAGGTGGTCGCGGCATTGCATGCCTATCTGGCGAAACATGGTGAATCGGCGAGGAGCGCGTGATGGATGAATGCAGGCATACGAAGGACATCAAAAAGGTCACGCCGAGCGCGCTGGGCTGCGAGGAATGCCTGAAGAGCGGCTCCTGGTGGGTGCATCTGAGGCTCTGCCGGACCTGCGGCCATGTCGGCTGCTGCGACGACTCGCCCAACCGCCACGCGACAAAACATTTTCATGCGACGCAGCATCCGATCATCGAGGGCTACGACCCGCCGGAAGGCTGGGGCTGGTGCTTCGTCGACGAGGTGTTCATCGACCTCGAAGGCGATACGACGCCGCAGAACGGCCCGATCCCGAAGTTTGTCTGAGGCAATCCGACCGGTAGGTTCCGGCTTAGCGCACCGAGCTCGTCACGGTCGGATCGACGGCGTCAGGCACGGATTTGCGCTCATTGCCGGCGAAAATGCCGATGAGGAGGAGGCTGAGCACAACCGGCACAAACAGGATGGCGACGCGCGCCTGCACGTAAAAGATGGCACGCCATTCATTTCGCTTTTCGTCGTTCATCATGCTCGCTCTGTGGTGCCTCCTAGGGAGGGGCATAGAGACGAAGCGTTAAACATCTCCTTCCGATTCGGTTAACGGGCGACGATCTGCGTTAATGGCAGAGGGCAGCGCTGTCCCCTTCTCCGTCCGCTGCGCGGCCACCTCTCCTCCACTTTGTGGGGGCGAGGAAACGCCAATCGCCTACGCGGCGCCCTTCGCAAGCTTGGGTTCCTCGCCCTCGCCAAAGGCGGGGGAGAGGTGGCTCGGCGAAGCCGAGACGGAGAGGGGGAGCGCCCTATGCGATTGGACGCCGGATGCGCATCCTATCGCCTGAAAGCCCGCCCCGCCGATCAAACAGCAGGCAGCGCAAACAGCCTCCCACCCGCCGGCACGACGTCGTCGATGCCGGCAAGCCGCAGGCAGTGCCAGGCCATGGCGTGGTTGGAGGAGGTGACCGGAATGCCGATGCGCCGCTCCAGTTCGGCGACGGCTTCCGCCACGCGCAGGCTGGTACAGGAGATGAAGATCGCGTCGACACCAGGGACCTCGGCCATCGTCTCGGCCGCCGCCTCGATCGAGGCGAGCGAGATGCGGGCCGCCTCGCGATCGTCGCGCCGGTCGAAAGTGGCGACGGCTGATATGTCGAGGCCGCGGCCGGTGAAGTAGCGGACCAGGCCCTGGTTGATCTCGGGCGCATAGGGCGTGAGCAGGCCGACGCCCCTGGCGCCCAATGCCTTGAAGGCGGCCAAGGCGCCGGTGACCGGGGTGGTGCAGGCGACGCCCGGCCGCGCCTTGCGGATCTCGGCGAAGACGGCTTCCTCGCCGAGCGTCATGGTGGCCGAGGTGCAGCCGAAGCCGACGACGTCGAGCGGGATGCTGGGCAGGATCAGGTCGACGGTGGGTGCGATGCGCGGGCCGATGGCGCGCAAAGTGTCGGGCGTGATGTCGTTGTCGTTGAACAGGCGCGCCTCGTAGAAGGCGACGCCCGGAATGCGGATCAGGGCGCGGAACTCGTGCTCCAGCGTCTGGTCGGTGGCGAGGATCGCGAGCCCGATCGCCGCGCGCGAGGCGAGGCCGCCGTCGATCTCCGACGGAAGGACGCCCAAATCGACCGGCCCTGGCGATTGAGGGCGGGTAGCGGCCGCGCTGACAGACATGGCGTTCCCTTTCCTGGTCAATCCCTTCGGGATCATGCTCTCAATTCAAAAGTCCATCCATCGAAATCGCCTGCTTGCGGCCGGCGATCAGGTCGGCGGTGATGCGGGCCGAGCCGTGCGACATGGTCCAGCCGATATGGCCGTGCCCGGTGTTGAGATAGAGGTTGTTGAGTCGCCGCTGTCCGAATTCAGGGAGATTGTTGGGCGTCATCGGCCTGAGACCCGCCCACATCTCGGCGCGGTCGTAATCGGCGCCTTCGGGATAGAGCTCCTTGGTCACGCCCTTCATGAAGGCGAAATCGGCCGGCTTGTGGCTGGTGTCGTAGCCGGCGAACTCGGCGGTAGCCGTGACGCGCAGCCGGTCGCCGAAGCGCGACACGGCGACCAGATTGTGCTCGTCGATCGCGGCGATGGTCGGCGGCGCCGGGCGATTGCCGATCGGAATGGTCAGCGAATAGCCCTTGATCGGATAGATCGGCAGGCTGATGCCGACCGTCTTCGCAATCAGCGGGCTATAGGAGCCGAGCGCCAGCACATAGGCGTCGCCCTTCACGCTTCCCTTGTCGGTCAGCACCCGGGCGACGCCGTTGCCTGATGTCTCTATGCCGGTGATGGTCGTGCCGGTGCGGATCTCGCCGCCGCGCTCGACCACTTTTGCCGCCAGCGCCCGGGTGAACTTCGCCGGATCGCCGGTCTCGTCGGTCGGGCAATGGATGCCTCCGGCGATCTTTTCCTTGGCGGAAGCCAGCGAGGGGTCGAGCGCGACGATGCCGTCGCGGTCAAGCACCTTGATCAGTTGGCCATCGGATTCGAGCAGCTTCATGTGCTCGACGCCTTTGTCGAGCGCCTGCTGGCTGCGATAGAAATAGAGGATGCCGCGATCATTGCGGTCGTATTCGATCTCTTCGTCGGCAATGACTTCGTGCAGGACGGATTGCGAATAGGCGGCGAGCCGATGCTTGAGCAGCGTGTTGCGCCTGGCTTTCTCGGCCGTGCATTCCATCAGGAACAGCCATGACCAGCTGTAGAGCCTGGGATCGGCCGAAAGCCTGAAGCGCAGCGCCTGGTCCTTCATCACCAGCGATTTCAAGAGGATCATCGGCGCCCTGGGCGACGACCAGACGAACGAATGCCCCGGCGCGATCATGCCGGCATTGCCCCAGCTGGTCTCGGCGGCGACTTGAAGCTGCCGCTCGAGGATGACGACCTCGTGCCCGTCCTTCTGCAGCTGATAGGCCGTAGTGACGCCGACAACGCCGCCACCCAACACGATCACGCGCATGGCGCCTCCAAAATCACGAGTGGGTACACTTTAGGATGTCATCCAAAATCCAGGTAGTGGGCCAGTTTGAAATTCATGCGACAGGCAACGAGACTGAGCGCTCTGGGCCATCCCCTTGATCATAAAGGTAGAGAGTGACGGCACACTCAAATCGTTGACCCCAAACAATCGCGTCCGAGAGTACACAGCCCAACAATTCGTCGTGAACGAGATCATCGGCTTGATAATCCATTTCGTCACTGTCGGGGACGTTATGATCATTGGAAGTAGCCTCCGCAGCAGCATTCACTTTGCGCCAACGGTACGGTCTAGTACGCCGGTCGATGATGTTCGTTATCACTTGGCATTACTCCGGGTTCTGTAAGGACCGCGAACGGGTCGGCTTCCCTGCTTCCTTTGCGAAAAGGGCAGCATCTGCTATAATTTATGGGTTACCGGTTTCAGTTTAACGGGCTGCCGGTTTTCTGTCATGCGCGCGAAGTCGATCCTGATCGGAGCGGGGCTTGCGGCAGCTGCAGCACTATCCGGCTGCACTACCGGAAGTGCCTTCCAGGCTTCACCTTTCGATTACAGCGGCATCACCGATGCCAGTTACCGTATCCCTCCGGTTCCGACCTACAAGGTCGACCGCAAATATCTTCGCCAGATCGTGCCCTATTCGACCGCCGAGCAGCCCGGCACCATCTTCGTCGATACCGGAGCGAAGTTTCTCTACTATGTTCTGGGGGACGGCAAAGCCGTTCGATACGGCATCGGCGTCGGCAAGGCCGGTTTTGAGTGGCACGGAACCGCACATGTCGCAATGAAACGCGAGTGGCCGGACTGGCATGCGCCGCCACAGATGATCGTGCGCGAGAGGAGGGAGAACGGCCGCATCATACCGGCTCATTTGGAGGGCGGACTCAAGAACCCTCTCGGCGCGCGAGCGCTTTATCTCTTCAACAAAGGCGGCGACACCGGCTATCGCCTGCACGGCACACCTGAATGGTGGACGATCGGGAGGGCCGTTTCAGCAGGCTGCATCCGTCTCATGAATCAGGACATCATCGATCTCTACAACCGTGCCGAAATCGGCGCCAAGGTGATCGTCACCTAGTGTAGTGATCGACAAATCAGCCATACTCTCGTGACCTTGAGAGAGGGGAGGCGAAGGTGGGGACTGTGCGTCTCAGTTGTGCGCTTCTCAACCCCCCAGCGCCTGCTCCAGATCGGCGATCAAATCATCGCCGTCCTCGATGCCGGCCGAGAGCCGTACCAGCGAATCGGAAATGCCGATGGCGCCGCGCTTTTCGGCGGGGATCGAGCCGTGCGTCATCAGCGCCGGATGCTCGATCAGGCTTTCGACGCCGCCCAGGCTTTCGGCCAGCGTGAAAAGCTGCGTGCGTTCGAGGAAGCGCTTGGTGCCGGCGAGGTCGCGGTCGAGATCGACCGAGATCATGCCGCCGAAGGCATGCATCTGCTGGACGGCGATGGAATGCTGCGGGTGGCTGGCGAGGCCGGGATAGATAACCCGGCGGACATCTTTTCGCGTCTCCAACCATTGCGCTATTTTCAAGCCGTTGGCCGAGTGACGCTCCATCCTCAGCGCCAGGGTCTTGATGCCGCGCAGCGCAAGAAAGCTGTCGAACGGGCCGGAGATGGCGCCGACGGCGTTCTGCAGGAATTTCAGCCGGTCGGCCAAATCCTTATTGTCGCCGACGACCGCCACGCCGCCGACCATGTCGGAATGGCCGTTGAGATATTTCGTCGTCGAATGCACGACGATGTTGATGCCGAGCTCCAGCGGGCGCTGGATATAGGGGCTGCAAAAGGTGTTGTCGGCGACGGTGAGCAGCCCCTTGCGCCCGGCAAGCGCGGCGACGCCTTCGAGATCGACGATGCGCAGCAGCGGGTTGGTCGGCGTCTCGACCCAGAGCAGTTTTGTTTCCGGGCGGATGGCGGCTTCGACGGCGGCCAAGTCGGTGAAGTCGGCAAAGCTCACCTGCAGACCTGCCGAGCGCTTGCGCACCCGCTCCATCAGGCGGAACGAGCCGCCATAGATATCGTCGGTGGCGACGATGTGGGCGCCGGTATCGAGAAGCTCGAGCACCGTGCCGATCGCCGCCAGGCCGGAAGCGAAGGCGAAAGCCCTGCTGCCGCTCTCGAGGTCGGCGACGGCGCGCTCGAAGGCAAAGCGGGTCGGGTTCTGGCTGCGGGCATATTCAAAACCCTTGTGCACGCCGGGCGACTGCTGGCCATAGGTGGAGGTGGCATAGATCGGCACCATCACCGCGCCGGTCAGCGGATCGTGGCTCTGGCCGCCATGGATGGTGCGGGTGGAAAAGGCCAGGCGGTTCTTGCCGTTCGAAGTCATTTTGCGCGGCGCCTCAGATGGTTGATCAGGTCGATACGGGTTATCAGGCCGATGAACTCGTCCCCGTCGAAGACGATGGCGACCTCGTTGCGGTCGAAGACAGGCAGCAGCGCGTCCAGCGTCTGATTGGCCTGCAGCGTGTGCAGGTTCGACGTCATGGCGGTGCGCACCGGCGCGTTGAAACGGTCCCAGCGGCCGTCATAGGGGCCGTCGACCTTGGCCAGGATGTCGCTTTCGTCGACGATGCCGACCAGCCTGCCCTCGTCCAGCACCGGCAGTTGCGAGACGTCGGAACGGCGCATGCGGCCATAGGCGTTGAGCAGGCTTTCCTCCGGGCCGACGGTCACGATGTCGCCGGTACGCGGCGAGCGCATGACGAGGTCGCGCAGATCGCCATGCTGTTCTTGGTCGGCAAGGCCCTGCTCGGCCAGCCAGATATCGTCGAAGACTTTCGAAAGATACTTGTTGCCGCTGTCGCAGACGAAGGTGATGACGCGCTTCGGCACCGTCTGCTCGCGGCAATAGCGAAGTGCTGCTGACAAGAGCGTGCCCGAGGACGAGCCGGCCAGGATGCCTTCCCTGGACAACAGATCGCGCACCGCCAGCATGCTTTGCTTGTCGGGAATGGAGTAGGCCTTTTTCACCAGCGAGAGATCGGCATTGGGCGGCACGAAATCCTCGCCGATGCCTTCGACGGTCCAGCTGCCGGCCTCCTCCATCTTGCCGGTCTTGATCAGCGGCGCCAGCACCGAGCCGACCGGATCGGCCAGCACCATCTCGGTCTTCGGCGAGTGTTTCGCGAAGAAGCGGCCGAGGCCGGTGAGCGTGCCGCCGGAGCCGACGCCGACCACTACAGCGTCGACATCGCCTTCGAGCTGCGAAAAGATCTCCGGGCCGGTCGTCGTCTCATGCGCCAACGGGTTGGCCGGGTTGGCGAACTGGTTGGCATAGAAGGCGCCGGGCAGCTCGGCGGCGATCTTCTCGGCCATGTCCTGGTAATATTCGGGATGGCCCTTGCCGACATCGGAGCGGGTCATGCGCACCTCGGCGCCCAGCGCGCGCAGATGCTGGATCTTCTCGCGCGACATCTTGTCGGGCACAACGAGGATGATGCGGTAGCCTTTCGGGATGCCGACCTGGGCGAGGCCGAGGCCGGTGTTGCCGGCCGTGGCCTCGACGATGGTGCCGCCGCGCCTCAACTTGCCCGCCTTCTCGGCGGCGGCGATCATCGAGAGCGCGATGCGGTCCTTGATCGAGCCGCCCGGATTCTGGCTTTCGAGCTTGATGAACAGGCGGCACTTGCCGGTGTCGAATTTGGTCAGCTCGACGATCGGCGTCTGGCCGATCAGGTCGAGCACCGAAGCGTAAGGCGGACGAAGTCTCGACAGGCTGATGTGCGCGCCCTTCGGCGCCGCTTTTGTCTGCTCGCTCATCTTGAGTGCTCCATCGAAGCAGTTCGAGGCGGATGTCGGCAATCTCGCGCGGGAGGCCGCGGGAATCCATTCCGGTTTCGCGGATCGCGCGCCCTGTCTTTTCCGGCCCTTTTCATCAGGAAAGAAGATAGATCGTGCCAATCCGGCGGCGAGTGGAGGAATGGAATTTCACGGAGAGCATTGGTAAAAGCGCGGTTGGAATCGTCTATGCGGAGTTCCTGCCCGTCGGCATCGGATTGTGCTACCCCAACAAGTGCTTGCCCAGCTTCGCGCATTGCACGCGGATGTCGGGAATGGCGTCGATCTCGAAGAAGGTGCCGCGCGTCAGCGGGCCGACGGCGAGCAGCTTCGACGACACCGTGCCGTCGGCCGCGACCAGCTCGCATTTCGCCGTGACGTCGAGGCCGAGGCGCAGCGGGTCGGGCCGCGCCAGGCCGCGCTCGATCAGCGAGCGCACGACACCGTTCGACGTCCTCGAACTGTCGCGGGCGATGCCCATGCAATCATAGAGGCGGGCGACCTCCAAGGTCTCGACATCCTGCGTGCCGCGCGGCTGGATTTTCACGACGAAGCCATCGTTCGGTTCTATGTCCACCACCCTGCCGGCGACGAGGCGGATGCGGCCTGAGCTGACCGCTTCGGTGACGCGCGCGTAGACTTCCGGCGCCACGCGGTGGCGGTGGATGTCCCACCAGGCCTTGGTGTGCTCGACGAAGCGGCGCTTGGCCGAGGACGGCCAGTTCTGCCAGATCGTCTGGTTGAAGGGGCGCAGGCCGTCGACGACGTCGCGCCAGTCGCCGCCCGCCTTCTGGGTCTCGCGGATCAGGTTGCGGAACCAGCCGACGAAATAGGAAAGCTGGGTGCCGAGCGGGATATCGGCGATATCGAGCTTGATCGGATTGCCCTTGCGATGCGGCGACGGCAGCAGGCCGCGCCGCGACACCGCGACGATGGCGCCGCGATGGCCGCGTTGTTCGAGCGACAGGAAAGCGTCGACCATGCTCAAGCCCGTGCCGAGCAGCAGGACGGCGGCTTGCGGATCGAGCGCGGTATCGGCCTCCGACCCCATGCGGATGGCATGCCCCTGGAAGGCGCCGGGCTGCTCGTCATGGCCGGTGGCCAAAACGGCGAGATGCGCCACGACGCTGGTGCCGTTGGCGAGCGCGACCTCGACGCCCGACGACGTCGGCGAGATCGACAGGCTCTCCTCGCGGATCAGCCTGAGACGCCCGGTCTCGCGCTCGCGCTCCTCGAGGCTCTCGAGCACATCCTGCAGATAGCGGGCGTAAAGGCTGCGCGGCGCATAGAACGGCCCCTGGTCCGGCTTGGCGAGGCCGCGCTCCAGCACCCAGCGCGCGAAATGGGTCGGGTCGTCGGCGTAAGCGCTCATGCCGGAGGCGTTGACGTTGAGCACATGCGCCGAAAGCAGCGTCGAATAGGCCATGCCCTGGCCGAAATGCGGCCGCTTCTCGATCAGCGTGACGCGCAGGTCCGGATTGGGCGACTTCAACAGATGCGCGGCCAGCACGACGCCGCTGGCGCCGCCGCCGACAATGATGATGGAATTGGCGCGTCCAACCATGACTGCTAGCCGAAACGTGACGGAGCGATCAGTGCGCGGCCAACGCCGCGGGCGGCCTCGGCCGCAAGCCACGAACGATCGCCGGAACGGTCTTCAGAGGGTCGCGCATCGTTCTCTCACTCCCAATGTTGATAAGATTACTATACTAAGCAGCCCAGGCACGAAACGGGAGTTCCAATTGCCGCGCCATTTGCGGCATGGATTTGCCGAGATGGGATGATGAGCGGATTTTTCGTTCGACCGGCATCCGGTGGCCTACTACATCCTTCGTCATTCTAGGGTCTGCGCGCGTCGCTTCGCTCCTTGCCCCGCCCTACAATGACGAACGGAGGGACGGCTCCGCCAACCCCAACGGCGACCGAAGGTGCAGCAGGCGTCCTCCCCTCGCTATCCGCGACCGTCCTTTTGCGCCCATTCCGCCGGTACCCGGTGACACTTTTCCAACAATGCGCGCTTCGTTGGAAGGATTTAACTCTACAAACTAAATAGAATTAGCAGACGATAGAAAGGCAATCCGGTTTTCAGGGGTTATGGAGCCTTTCAATGTCAATCCTTTCACGACGCGTTCTGCTTTTCTCGTCGGCGGCGGTTGCCGCCGCCGCCTTGCTCGTTCCGGCCAGCGCCGACGATCTCAAGATCACCATCGGCTACCAGACAGTGGTCGAGCCTTCGAAGGTGCCGCAGGCCGACGGCGCCTATGAAAAGGCGACCAAGGCCGCGATCGACTGGCGCAAGTTCGATTCCGGCGCCGACGTCATCGCCGCGATCGCCTCCGGCTCGGTCGATATCGGCTATGTCGGCTCGAGCCCACTGGCCGCGGCCGCCAGCCGCGAGTTGCCGATCGAGACCATCTTCGTCGTCGGCCTGATCGGCCCGTCGGAAGCGCTG
Organism: Mesorhizobium argentiipisi (SeqCode); assembly: GCF_037179585.1. Taxonomy (NCBI): domain Bacteria; kingdom Pseudomonadati; phylum Pseudomonadota; class Alphaproteobacteria; order Hyphomicrobiales; family Phyllobacteriaceae; genus Mesorhizobium; species Mesorhizobium argentiipisi (SeqCode). The sequence goes on along the minus strand of NZ_JAPYKO010000020.1, from coordinate 39,630 downwards.
GTCGCTCGCAACGGCTCAGGCATCGAGAAGGTCGCCGACCTCGCCGGCAAGAAGGTTGCCGTGCCGTTCGTCTCGACCACGCATTACAGCCTGCTCGCGGCGCTGAAGCATGAAGGCGTCGACCCGAAGTCGGTGCAAATTCTGAATCTAAGGCCGCCGGAGATCGCCGCCGCCTTCGCGCGCGGCGACATCGACGCGGCCTATGTCTGGGATCCGGCGCTTGGCCAGGTGAAGACGTCCGGCAAGGTGGTGCTGGACTCCTCGCAGGTGGCCGCCTGGGGCGCGCCGACCTTCGACGCCTGGATCGTGCGCACCGATTTTGCCGACAAGCACCCCGAGGCCGTGCGCGACTTCGTCAAGGTGACCGGCAAGGCCTATGCGCAGTTCCTCGCCAAGCCGGAGGCGTGGTCGGTGTCCTCGCCCGAGGCCGGCAAGATCGCTAAGCTCACCGGCGCCAAGCTGGAAGAGGTGCCGGAACTGCTCAAGGGCTATGTCTTCCCGTCGCTCGAAGAGCAGGCTTCGGACAAGTTCCTCGGCGGCGCGACCGTCAAGGCCGTCGCGGCGACGTCCGCCTTCCTCAAGGAGCAGGGCAAGGTCGATGCCGTGCTGCCCGATTATTCGAAATATGTGACGGCGAAGTATGCCAGCGAGGCGCTCGCCTCGAACTGAGCCTTCTCCATGCAATCTCCGGAAGGATGACCGCCTTTCCGGGGAAGCGCGGCGCCTTTTTCCCTGGCCTTGCGCTTGCCTGTCCCGAAGCCGCTTGCGAGACGCGGCTTCGGGGCAGGCGCCCTTTCTCGTTTAACGCAATTCCGGACGCAAGCTACGGCGAAGCCGCCGAACCCAACCGTTTCACACTTTCCTGGAATTGCTTGGCAGCAGAGGCAGAACCCAATGCCGCATCTCACCCTCGATAAGGTCAGCGTCCATTATGACGGCCAGCCGGCGCCGGCGGTCGAGCGCGTTTCGCTCGACGTCGGCAAAAGCGATGCTGACAGGGGCGATTTCGTCGTGCTGGTCGGCCGTTCCGGCTGCGGCAAGACCTCGCTGCTCAACGTCGCCGCCGGCCTGGTCGAGCCCGCGGGCGGTCTGGCCACGGTTGGGGGCCGGCCGATCACCGGGCCCGGGCCGAACCGCGCCGTGGTGTTCCAGAACGATGCTTTGTTCCCCTGGCTGACGGCGCGGGAAAATGTCGCCTTCGCGCTCAGGCTGCGCGGCGTGTCGGCCGACAAGCGGGCGCGCCGTGCCGACGAATTGCTGTCGCTGGTCAAGCTCGGCGATGCCGGCGACAAGCGCATCTGGGAGCTTTCCGGCGGCATGCGCCAGCGCGTCGGCCTTGCCCGCGCTTTAGCCGCCGAACCAGAATTCCTGCTGCTCGACGAGCCGCTCGGCGCGCTCGATGCGCTGACGCGCGAGCGCATGCAGACGACGCTGCTCGATCTCTGGGCCGCAAGCAAGGTAGGCGTGCTGATGGTGACGCACGGCATCGAGGAGGCGCTGGTGCTGGCCACCCGCATCATCGTGCTGGCGCCGGGACCGGGGCACGTCGTGCGGACTTTCGAAACCCATTTCGGCCGCCGCTACGCGGCCGGCGAGCCGATCCGCGCGATCAAGGCGGATCCGACCTTCGCCGCGGCCCGCGCGGAGCTGACCGATGCGATCTTCGAGGGAGAGGCCGCATGAGCGTCGGCGCCTATAGCGAACGCGCGAGAGCGAAGGCCGGCGAGACCGAGGGATTTTCCGTGCCATGGTCGCGGCCACGGCCGAAACGGGCGGCCGTTTCAGCCAGGCTGGTCAGCGCGATCACCATCCTTGTGCTGCTCGCAGCCTGGACGGTGTCGGCCGCGCTGCAGCTGGTCTCGCCGGTTTTCCTGCCCTCGCCGGCGGCTGTCTGGGCCAAGTTCGTCGTCGTCGCCCGCGACGGTTTCGTCGACGCGACGCTGCTCCAGCACGTCGTCGCGTCACTCTGGCGCGTGTTCGCCGCGCTGATCGTGGCGATCCTCGTCGGCGTGCCGGTCGGCCTCGCCATCGGCATCAGCCGGATCGGGCGTGGCGTGTTCGATCCGCTGCTCGAATTCCTGCGGCCGATCCCGCCGCTCGCCTATCTGCCGCTGATCATCATCTGGTTCGGCATCGGCGAGCCGTCGAAGATCCTGGTGATCGCCATCGCCATGCTGGCGCCGGTCGCGCTATCGACTGCCGCCGGCGTGCGCGATGTTTCGCGCGAGCGCGTCGACGCGGCGCGATCGCTCGGCGCCACCCGAGCCCAGGTCATCCGCCATGTGATTCTGCCCAGCGCGCTGCCTTCGATCCTCACCGGCCTGCGCATCGCGCTCGGCGCCGGCTGGTCGACGCTGGTGGCGGCCGAGCTGGTGGCGGCGACGCGCGGGCTCGGCTTCATGATCCAGTCGGCGGCCCAGTTCCTGGTCACCGACGTGGTGGTGATGGGCATTCTGGTGATCGCGATCATCGCTTTTGCCCTGGAATTCGTCATCCGCCGGATCGAGCGGGTCCTTGTGCCCTGGGCGGGGCGGGAATGAACGCAAGCGAAGGAGAAGGTCGATGACCCATTCCACCGCAGTGCTGTTCGCGCATGTCGGCACATGGCTGTTGCGTCTGCCGCCGAGCGACAAGTGCCTGGGGGACGGGCGCCTGGAAGACAAGCACCCGGAAGACAAGCGGCCGCAGGACGAGCCGAAATCGCCGACCCCGGTGCTGTTTGCCGGCGAACGCGATCGCCTGCCGCCGCGTGACGAGAGCTTCTACTGGGCCTGGCAGTACTGGTCGCAATGACCGGGCCGCAAAGCGCTCCTTGTCCCGGGGCGGAGCGCCGCATGGCCACGGAGTCGGTCATGAAAAATGATTCCAGCTTGCGCCACGAACTCGCAACACCGTTCCTCTACTAACTTTATAGATTTACCTAGCCTGATCTCATTCCAACCGGCCCCGCAGCTCGGGCCATCGAAGGAGAGGATCATGTTCAATCTGACGAGACGCGCTTTCAGTATCGGCCTGCTGGCAGCGGCAGCTCTTCCCGCATCCTTGGGGACGACGTGCTTCGGCGCCGCGGCGCAGGAGCTCAAGGCGTTCAACATCGGCTATCAGAAGACCGGCTTGCCTGTAATTGCCCGGCAGCAGCAGATCATCGAAAAGGCGCTGGCCGACAAGGGTGTGGCGGTGAAATGGGTCGAATTCACCGCCGGCCCGCCGCTGGTCGAAGCCTTGAGTGTCGGCGCCATCGATGTCGGCTGGACAGGCGACGCGCCGCCCATCTTCGGCCAGTCGGCCGGTGCCAACATCGTCTATGCGGCGGCGCTGCCCTCCAATGGCGACGGCGAAGCGATCTTCGTCAAGCCGGCCTCGCCGATCCGGTCGCTGGCCGATCTCAAGGGCAAGCGCATCGGCGTCGGCAAGGGCACCAGCGCGCATAATCTCCTGGTCGCGGCGCTGGAGAAGACCGGCATCTCCTTCGACCAGGTCACGCCGGTCTATCTCAGTCCGGCGGACGCGGCGGCCGCTTTCGCCAGCGACCAGATCGACGCCTGGGCGGTGTGGGATCCGTTCTTCGCCATCGCCGAGACCCGCTACCAGCCGCGCGTGCTTGCCCGCTCCAGCGACGTGCTCAAGGTCCTCGCCAACAAGGATTTCGCCAAGGCGCATCCGGATTTCGTCTCGACGACGATCGCCGCGCTTGGCGAGGCGGCGAAATGGGCCGACCAGAACCGCGACAAGGTGGCCGAGGCGTTGCATGAGGTGACCGGCGTTCCGCTCGATGCGCAGACGATCGCCGCCAACCGCTCCAAGTTCGGCATCTACCCGATCACCGACGAGATCGTCGCCGGCCAGCAGGCAACGGCCAACCGCTTCTTCAAGCTTGGGCTGATCCCGAAAGCCGTGCGCATATCCGACGCCGTCTGGACCGCGCCGGGCAACTGAATTCCCTTCACGGCACCGGGCGGCGAACGCCCGGCGCCGCCCCTGTTTTCGACCTTCTTTTCCCGGGTATCAGCCATGACCGCATCATCAAGCCCGCTCGATTTCTTCTGGTTCATCCCCACGCATGGCGACGGAACCTATCTCGGCACCGAGAAGCAGCAGCGTCCGCCAGAATTCGGCTACTTCAAGGAGATCGCGCAGGCGGTCGACAGGCTGGGTTTCCCCGGCGTGCTCTTGCCCACGGGGCAGAACTGCGAAGATTCCTGGATCACCGCCACCGGCCTTGCGACGCTGACCGAAAGGCTGAAATTCCTCGTCGCGCTGAGGCCCGGCGTGACGCTGCCGACCTTCGCGGCGCGCCAGACCGCGGCGCTCGACCGGCTGAGCAACGGCCGCCTGCTGCTCAATGTCGTGGTCGGCGGCAATCCGACCGAGCTTGCCGGCGACGGCGTCTTCCTGCCGCATGACGAACGCTATGCGCAGGCGCAGGAATTCCTCACCATCTGGCGCGGCCTGGTGTCGGGCGAGCGGGTGAATTTCGACGGCAGATATTACCGCGTCGAGAACGGTCGCCTCGATCTCTTGCCGCTGCAGGAGCGGCCGCCGCTTTATTTCGGCGGCTCCTCCGACACCGGTCAGGAGCTCGCGGCCGACCTCGTCGACATGTATCTGACCTGGGGCGAGCCGCCGGCGCAGGTTGCCGGCAAGATAGCCTCGGCGCGCGAGAAGGCGGCGCGGCGCGGCCGCAAGCTGCGTTTCGGCATCAGGCTGCATTTCATCGTGCGCGAGACGGAGGACGAGGCCTGGCGCGCCGCCGAGCGGCTGATCAGCCATGTCACCGACGCGCAGATCGAAAACGCGCAGGCGCGTTTCCTCAAGGAGATGGACTCGGTCGGGCAGCGGCGCATGGCCGAACTGCATGGCGGCCGGCGCGACCGGCTCGTCGTCTCGCCGAATCTGTGGGCCGGCGTCGGACTGGTGCGTGGGGGCGCCGGCACGGCGCTGGTCGGCACGCCGGAGCAGATCGCCGAGCGCATCGGCGAATACCAGGCGATCGGCATCGACACCATCATCGGCTCCGGCTACCCGCATCTCGAGGAAGCCTACCGCGTCGCCGAACTCCTGTTCCCGCGGCTCGGCCTCGGCACGCAGCGGCAGCGGGCGCACAAGGACATCGCCAACGAATTCACCGTCGGCTTCCACGGCGCCGGCCGCCTGCAGGCGGCGTCGTGAGCCTGGCCGCGCGTCTCGCCCGCAACGGCTCGGCCGGCTGGCTGCTGCCGGCGGCAATCATCGCCGGCTGGGAAGCCGCCGCCCGCGCGGGCCAGATCCCGGCCAATGTGCTGCCGGCGCCAAGTGCGGTGGCCGAGGCGTTCTGGCGGCTGACGCTATCGGGCGAACTGATCCGCAACATCGGCGTCTCCACTTTGCGCGCGCTGTCGGGCTTCGCCATCGGCGGCTCGATCGGCTTCGTGCTCGGCCTCGCCAACGGATTGTCGACGCTGAGCCGCGGCCTCACCGACACGACGCTGCAGATGATCCGCAACGTCCCGCATCTGGCGCTGATCCCGCTCGTCATCCTGTGGTTCGGCATCGACGAGGAAGCCAAGCTCTTCCTGGTGGCGCTCGGCGTGTTCTTCCCGATCTACGTCAACACGCTGCTCGGCATCCAGGGCGTCGATCCGCAACTGGTCGAGATGGGCCGGGTCTACGGGCTCGACCGGCGCGCCTTGTTCTTCAGCGTGATCCTGCCCGGCGCGCTGCCCTCGATCTTCGTCGGCCTACGCTATGCGCTGGGCATCATGTGGCTGACCCTGATCGTCGCCGAGACGATCTCGGCCAGTTCCGGCCTCGGCTACATGGCCATGCAGGCGCGCGAGTTCCTTCTGATCGACGTCGTGGTGCTGTCGATCCTGATCTATGCGCTGCTCGGCAAGCTCGCCGACAGCCTGGCCCGCCTGCTCGAGCGCCTGTCGCTCGGCTGGCATCCCGCTTTCCAGAAAGGGTGAGAACACTCATGCCGGCCGCCAGCTTTACCGCCGCACGTTCCCTCGTCCCCATGCCGGCGCATGCGCGGGCGATCGGCTCGGTCGAGGGCCGCCGGGCCTTCGCCTTCAAGGAGGTTGGGAAACGTTTCGGCGACAAGATCGTCCTTGACGGCATCAGCCTCGACGTGCGGGCCGGGCAATTCCTGGCCGTCATCGGCAAAAGCGGCTGCGGCAAGAGCACGCTGCTTCGGCTGCTGGCCGGGCTCGACCGCCCGAGCAGCGGTTCAGTGACCCTCTCGGACGAGGAAGGTCACAGCCGCACGCGCTTCATGTTCCAGGAACCGCGCTTTGCCCTGGACCAGCGTGGTGAAAAACGTCGAGATCGGATTGACCGGCATCGCCGGCGGCGCCGAGCCCAGGCAGCGGGCGCTTGCCATGCTGGACGAGGTCGGGCTCGCCGATCGCGCCGACGAGTGGCCGTCGGTGCTGTCGGGCGGTCAAAAGCAGCGCGTGGCACTTGCCCGCGCCCTGGTCGGCCAGCCGCAGATCCTGGCGCTAGACGAGCCACTCGGCGCGCTGGACGCGCTGACCCGCATCGAGATGCAGCAGCTTCTGGAGCGCATATGGCTCGACCAGAAGTTCACCGCCGTGCTGGTGACGCACGATGTCGGCGAAGCCGTCGCGCTCGCCGACCGCGTCGTGGTGATCAGCGCCGGCAACATCGCTCTCGACCTCGACGTGCCGGTGGCCCGGCCGCGGCGGCACGGTTCGGCGGAGCTTGCCCGGATCGAAGGCGCCATCCTGGACCAACTGTTCGGCCGGGGTTGAGCGCGGCGCCGGCCGTTGGGCCGGCAACCCAAAAATCGCAAGATCAGATGCGCGAGCGGTTCGCCCAGCGCAGCCCGACCAGGCCGACCAGCATGGTGACGAGGCCGATATAGAGCCATTGCGTCTGACCGGTCATGAAGCTGCCCTTGACCAGACCGAGGCCTTGCAGCGACCACAGCACACCGACGGCCAGCACAATCAGCGCCAGCACAAACCTGATCAATCGCATCAGCTAGACCCTCTCCAAAAGTCGATCCTGAATGGCGGCGGGACGCGATGAAAGACGCTGAGGAATCGAAACAGTTCGGTTCCTCTTACTGCAAATCCTGCAGACCGATCTTGCCCGGAACGTCCTGGATGCCGGCCCGATATTCATCAAGAATACGCCTCTCCGGCTTCAGAAATATCATGACAAACTGTTTCGCGGCGACTCCAAACGTGTGCCGTCGCCATGGAACCGCCAGATCAATGTCGCATTTCCCGCCTCATTCGGCACTTAGGCGGGGCTATTCGATCAACGGAGCCTCCCCCAAAGCATGAAGAAAACCAACCGGACCGCGCTTGTCGCGGTAACGATCGCGGCTGGCCTGATGGCTGGCGCCTCGTCCGCCTCCTCCTCCGCCGCCGCACAGTGCGGCCACGCTTCCTGGTACGCGCTGCATTCCAGAACCGCCTCAGGGGAACGCATGAACCCCTCGGCACTGACTGCCGCCCATCGCTCCCTGCCCTTCGGAACCAAGCTCAGGGTCACCAACAAGAACAACGGCCGCAGCGTGGTCGTACGCATCAACGATCGCGGTCCGTTCGTGAGGGGACGCATGCTCGATCTGTCCCGCGGCGCCGCCAGCGAGCTCGGCTTCATCGGTTCGGGCCACACCGCCGTCTGCATGGCGCGCGTCTGATCCGGCTCTGAATCGAAAACGGAGCATGGGCTCGATCGAGTCGCCTCGCGCTTTTTCGGCACCACGCTCTTGCTGTCGCACCACGCTCCAAGGCGAGCCTGCGGGTCCCGGATCGTGGCCGGTGTTCGGCATGAGGGGCCGGACACATATCCTTCACACTTCGGCACTGCACACTGAGCCGGCTCCACCGTTCGAGGCTGATTCTCAACAGGTTAAACCAAAGAAGCATTCGTCAGACAAAATGACGTGTTGCATCGCAACAATATCTTGCTAACCTCGCCGGGAGACATTCAAGGCTCGGCGCGGTTCGTCGTCCTTTTGGTCGTCGGACGGCAGCGGGGTTCGCGATGTTCTACCAGCTCTACGAATTGAACCATGCGGCGCTGCAGCCGGCCCGCCTCTATGCCGACGCGGTGCGGCTCTTCTACTCCAACCCGCTCAATCCGATTTCCCACACACCCTTCGGCCGCTCGGTCGCTGCGACCGCCGAGCTCTTCGAGCGCACCACCCGGCGCTACGGCAAGCCGCAATTCGGCCTCGACAAGACCGTGGTCGACTGGAAAAACGTCGACGTCACGGAAAAGACGGTCTGGTCGAAGCCCTTCTGCAACCTCATCCGTTTCGAGCGCGGGCTGCCCGCCGGCCGCAAGCCCGACCCGAAGCTTTTGATCGTGGCGCCGATGTCGGGCCATTATGCGACGCTGCTGCGCGGCACGGTCGAGGCGATGCTGCCACATGCCGACGTGCACATCACCGACTGGGTCGATGCCCGCATGGTGCCGGTCTCGCAAGGCAGCTTCGATCTCGACGACTATATCGACTATGTCATCGAGATGTTCCACGCGCTCGGCCCCGACACGCATGTGATGGCGGTGTGCCAGCCTTCCGTTCCGGTACTGGCGGCGGTCGCGGTGATGGAGAAGCGCGGCGACCCGTTCGTGCCCTCGACCATGACGCTGATGGGCGGTCCGGTCGACACCCGCCGCAATCCGACCGCGGTCAATCTCCTGGCCGAGGAAAAGGGCAGCGACTGGTTCCGCGACAATGTCATCATGCAGGCGCCGTGGCCGGTGCCGGGTTTCGGCCGCGAGGTCTATCCGGGTTTCCTGCAGCTTTCGGGCTTCATGAGCATGAACCTCGATCGCCATATCATCGCCCACAAGGATTTTTTCATGCACCTTGTGAAGCATGACGGCGACAGCGCCGAGAAGCACCGCGACTTCTACGACGAATATCTGGCGGTGATGGACCTGACGGCGGAATTCTACCTGCAGACGGTCGACACCGTGTTCGTGCGCCACGCTTTGCCGAAAGGCGAGATGACGCATCGCGGCGAGCCGGTCGATCCGAGGGCGATCCGAAACGTCGCGCTTTTGACCATCGAAGGCGAGAACGACGACATTTCCGGACTCGGCCAGACCCAGGCCGCGCATGACCTTTGCGTCAACGTCCCGGCAGACAAAAAAGCGCATTACATGCAGCCGGCCGTCGGCCATTACGGCGTCTTCAACGGCTCGCGCTTCCGCTCGGAGATCGTGCCGCGCATCGTCGACTTCATTTCCAGCTATGGCCGCCAGAACCGGGTTGCGACAAAGCCGAAGCTGGTCCGTTCCGCAAAAGGCTGAACGGCGCAGCTCCTTCGTTCCGCCGCCGCCCGGCGGCTGGCGGTGTTGCGCCCATGTCTCTGTTGCGAAAGTGCCGCTACGGGATCGTGCAAGTAACCATGCCGTCAAACTGGCCGTCGTCTCTAATTGACACGGACTGTAAATCGCCCTTAACGTTTCGTTAATAAAGAACAGGGCGGGGGCAATGACTTCCTCAGCGATGACGCGGATACTGCGCCTATGTGCAGCCGCAGGACTGGCGATCTCTGCGCATTGGGTGGTGCCGGCCTGGGCGGCGGGCGCGATGGCCACGGGCGGCCTAACGTCGCAGCCGATCGGCCACTATGATTTCTGCAAGTCGCATCCGAGCGAATGCAACATCCGCCCCGTCGATCTCGATCCGGCCAGGATGACGGATAGCCTGTGGCGCCGGCTGATCAGCGTGACCGCCAAGGTCAACGCCGCCGTCAAGCCGATGAGCGACCTCGATCACTATGGCAAGGACGAAGTCTGGGCCTATCCGGACGACGGCTATGGCGATTGCGAGGACTATGTGCTGGAAAAGCGGCGCCAGCTCTATCGCATGGGCATGTCGCTGGCGGACCTTTTGATCACCGTCGTGCGCAAGCCCGATGGCGAAGGCCATTCGGTGCTGACAGTGCGCACCGACAAGGGCGACTACGTTCTCGACAATCTGACCGACAAGATCAAAGCCTGGGACGCGACCGGCTACCGCTTCCTCAAGCGCCAGGCGATCGACAACACTGGACGCTGGGTCTCGATCCGCGACGGCCAGCCGGTGCTTGTGGGCTCCGTGCAGTAGGCAGAGCCGAGCGCGCCAACTTCAGTTTCGTCTTTCCAGCAGCGACGAGCGCAGCGACGCGGCGTAGGCCCTAGATGACGAAGAGAGGGCTTCGCTCTCTGGAAAACATTTTCCGCATCTCTCCATGAACCTTTTGCGTCCGGCCGGCGACACACAGCCGTGGACGACAAACCCAACCATGGAGAATTTCAATGACTGCTTTTCTGCGAAACACCTTGCTTGCCGCCATCGCGGTGTCGGCCCTGACCGGATCGGCCCTGGCGGACGAGACCACCAAAAGCTGCGCCAAGACAAATCTCAACGACCTGTGGAGCGGCCGCTGCTGCAGCGTCAGCTCCGCGAACTGCCTTGGCGGCGGAAATGGCCGCGATCATCAGGGCCATCAAGGCAAGGAGGGCCGGGGCAGCACCAATGGCGGCAGCGCCAACGGCACCGGCAAGCTCTGATCTCAAGACTTCAGACAGAGTCGAATCAAGCGCCAGCGGACATGGCGATCCGCTGGCGCCAGACGCCTGAATTATTAACGTCGATCAAGAGCCGCGCGTATCGATGCGCTGAGGCGGCGCAGTTCCGCCTCATCGAGCCTCTCGATGCTCTCGGCCAGCAGATTGGCCAGTTCGGTCGCCGCCGGCGACAGGCCGGACGTGTCGATCCTGACCCTGGGATGCGAGCTTTCCGCGAGCCGGGCGAGATCCTCGGCATCGTCCCAGATGATGTTGAAATAGCCGATGATCTTCTGGATCAGCGTCCAGGTCGGCGCGCCGCGGCGGCCGTGCTCGAGCGCCGACAGATAGGCGGCGCTGACGCCGATGGCTTCGGCCATCGCCTTCTGGCTGACGCCGCGCTCGGCGCGCAGCGCCCTGAGCTTCTCGCCGAACGGGGTCATGTCGGCTGGCTCATTGCCGAACCCTCATGGACGCGTCCGCCGCAGCCGCACATAGAGCGCGCCCGAGCCGCCATGGTTGCGGGCGGCATGATCGTGGCTGGAGACGAGGTGCCGGAAGGCGGGTGTTGACAGCCAGGCCGGCACGGCGCGGCGCAGGATGCCGTCGCCGCCCGAGGACGATCCCTTGCCGGTGATGATCAGCACGTAGCGGATGCCGCCGGCATGCGCGCGTTTAAGAAAGCTGAGCAGCAGCGAATAGGCCTCGTCCTGCGTCATGCCATGCAGGTCGACGCGGCCTTCGATCGGCAACCTGCCTTTCTTCAGCTTGTGCAGCGTCTGGTCGTCGAGCGAGTGCGCCACATGCGGCGTCTTCGGCTTGGCGGCCACGGCCGCAACGCCATTCGCGGCAGGTCGCGGTGGCTCGGGCTTGGGCTCGACGAGGTCGGGGATCTCGACGGCGGTCTTGCCCTTCAGCGGCCGGGCCGAGCGGGCGACCAGGTTCCACAGGATGCGATCGTCGTCGCTGAGATGGTCGTCGCGGCGGCTCACCGGGTCACTCCATCCAGAAGCGTACGCGGCACCAGCGCATAGAAATCGGCCGCGTTGCGGACCACGCCGGCGATCTCGCCGGCAGCGTCGCCCGAGCCGGCGAAGAGATCGCCGCGCGCCGGACCGGTGATGGCCGAGCCGGTGTCCTGCGCGATCATCAGCCGGCGGAACGGTTTTTGGTCGAAAGCGGTGAGGGTCGGCGCATCGATGTAGAACGGCGTGCCAAATGTGTGCAGCAGCCGGTCAACCGCGACCGAGCGGCCGGGCGTCAGCGGCACCTTGGCGGCGGCGATTGGACCAAGCGCGGCGTCGTCGACCGCGGCCTCACGGAAGAAGATGTAAGAGCGGTTCTGCCAGAGGATCTCGTCGACCCGGTCGGGATGGGCCTTGAACCAGGCGCGGATCGATTGCATCGTCACCTTTTCCAGCGGGATCTCGCCGAGATCGCTCAAGATCTTGCCGGGGCCGGTGAAGCGCTGGCCGGACTTGGCGGCGTAGGTGACGCGGGTGAGCCTGCCGTCGGTCATCTTCAGGCGCGCCGCGCCCTGCACATGAATGAAGAAGGCATCGACCTTCTCGGCGAGCCAGGCAATTTCGAGATTTTTGCCGGCGAGCGCGCCGCGCTCGATTTCGCCACGATCGAAATATTCGACCGGAACACCATCCGTCCGGCGGGCGAAGGCCAGATAGGCATCCATGTCGGTCGGCCGGTTGCCGTCGTCTATGTCGATCAGGTCGGCGGGGCGGGACAGCAACGGCACGGTAAACCGCCCGATTCTGACCGGCGCGGCCTCGACCTCAGGCTCATAGAAGCCGGTCACGAGACCCGAACCGTTCTCGGCTTTCACCAGCATCGGCACGAAATGCCGTTCGAAGAAGGATCGCGCCTCGGACCTGCTCGGAGCCGAAACAGCGCGCGCCTCGGCATAGGCAGCGGCAAAGGTGTTGAAGTCGACGCCGAGCGATCCGGTGCGGTAAGGTTTTATCGGCGCGTGGAAGGCCGAGCGGCGAAACGCAGCGAAGGCTGCAGTATGATCATCCCCGCGCCACCCGGGCAGGTCGTCAAAAGATTTTTCGCTGAGTATGGGAGAGAGCGGCACGACCGAGCCCCGCCGCCTGGATCTAGTCTTCTTCTTCGGTGGCGACGAGCTTCCAGTTCGGGTCTCGCGAGCGGGTGTCGCGGGCGAAGGTCCAGACATCCTTGACCTCGGCCACCGTTTCCGGGTCGCCGTCGATGACGGCGCCCGCCTGGTCGCGGGTCGCCGAGATAAGCTCGGAGACGACGCGCAGCGTGATATGCGCTTCCGAGCCCTTCATTTCAGCGGCGACGATGTCGGCCTTGTCGATGCCGACGAAGGAGGACTGGATTTTTTCCGACTTCGCCTCGCGTTCGCCGATGGCAGTGACGAAGCCGTCATAGACTTCGCGCGACAGGAGATTCTTCAGTGTCTTACGGTCGCCGTCGGCATAGGCCATGACGATCATCTCATAGGCCATCTTGGCGCCGTCGACGAAGGTCTTGGGATCGAAGGACGGATCGTTGTCCTTGATCGTGCGCAGGCCCTTGTTGAGGTCGGTATCCGGCTTGGCGAAGGCGTCGATCGCGGCATAGGTCTCGGCCGCGGGTTCGCCCGGCATGCGCTTGCGCGGCAGCGACACGACATTTTCAGGCTTTTGCGCCGCATCGGCCTCGCGCGTGCGACTCGCCGAATAGGGATCGAAGGGCGGGCGCTCGTTTCCGGTGCGACGTCCAAGCACGTTGCGCAGCTGGAAAAAGATCACAACCGCCGCAATCAAAAAGAAAATCGTGCCGAAGTCGAAGAAACCCATAATTTCCGCCAACTCGATCCCTGTCCTTGCCGCACCGGCGTAAACCCCTCGGGGATCGCGGTCGCATAGCGTTCAACACCCAAAGCATATAGAACGGCAGGCGCTATCATTCAAATCAAAGGCAGCCATACCTATCTAAAGGCGCCAAGGCCAGCGGCGATTGTCCGCGAGCGCCGCAAAAGAAGAAAGCGATCGGTCGAGACTTTGCGCATTTCCTTCATCCCGTTGTTCCTGCTCCTGCTGCCGCTGCTGGAGATCGCCGGCTTCGTCGTTGTCGGCCGCGAAATCGGCGCTTTGGCCACGGTCGGGCTGGTCATCCTGTCCAGCGTCGCCGGCAGCCTGCTGCTTCGGCATCAGGGTTTCGGCGTCATGGCGCGGGTGCGGACGGAAATGGATGCCGGGCGCGATCCCAGCCGCCAGCTCGCGCATGGGGCGATGATCGTGCTGGCGGCGATCCTTTTGATCATCCCGGGCTTCATCACCGACATCTTCGCCATTCTTCTCTTGTTGCCGCCGGTGCGCGACTTCGCCTGGCGCCTGCTCAAGAACCGCATCGTCATGGCGACCAGCTTCGGCCGCGGCTTTTCGGCCCGCCGGCGCGACAACGTCATCGACCTCGACGACAGCGACTATTCGCGCGACGATTATCCGAACCGGCCGGACCACAATTCACCCTGGCGGCGACTGAAGAACGATTAGTCTCGGACCTCTCGCCCGACAGGGCGGCAAAACTTGTTTTGTCCGGCCGAGCATGGTAGCGAACCCGCGATTTCAATCCGGTCAGCAATGCTGCCCAGGCAAAAGGACTAAGGCTCATGGCCAGCAACGATGACGCGGCGACCGGCGCCGCCAACGGCAACGGCACCCAGAACCAGCCCTCGCTCAATGTGCTTGCGCAATATGTGAAGGATCTGTCCTTCGAGAGCCCCGGCGCGCCCAACTCGCTGCGCGGCCGCGACAAGGCACCGGGCATCGCCATCAATGTCAATGTCAACGCCAACCCGCTTTCGGACAAGCAGTTCGACGTCAATCTGACGCTGAACGCCAAGGCATCCTTCGACCAGGAAGTGCTGTTCAATGTCGAGCTGGTCTATGGCGGCGTCTTCGCCATTTCGGGCTTTCCGCAGGAGCACATGCTGCCGCTGCTCTTCATCGAATGCCCGCGGCTGCTGTTCCCGTTCGCCCGCCAGATCATCGCCGACGCCACCCGCAATGGCGGCTTCCCGCCGCTGATGCTCGACCCGATCGACTTCGCGCAGATGTTCCAGCAGAGGATCGCCGAAGACCAGGCTGCGGCGAGTAAGGTGCAGGTGAGCTGAGGCGAACCGGCGCCACATCCTATCGAGAGCCCGGCCCCGCGCCGGGCTTTTTTGTTGGAGCTGCTGGCGGGACAGCGCCAGCCTTCGCGATTGGCCGTGACCGTCTTCCCGGTCGTCATTCCAGGGCGGAGCAAGGAGCGGAGCGACGCGCGCAGACCCTGGCATCCATGCCGTTACGCCAAGGCGTTGCTGCGGTTACAGAATTCTGCACCGTTACGCCCTACCGCAGAGGTCACGGCATGGATACTCGGGTTAAGCCCGAGTATGACGACGTCACGGAGGTTTTGGCCAATCTCCAGGGTCAGCGCCAACAGCACCCGCTCAACCCACCGCCACCTTCAGCCACAGCGCCTTTTCGCCGAGCGTCGAAATCAGCCCGGCATGGGCCGTGCGGTCCGCCTCGGTGAGACGTGGAGGCAGGGCGATAGGCCGGGCGCCGATGGAGATGTCGATATCGGCCACCTCGCCGGCGCCGTTCATCTGCACGGCCACGGATTCCAGAACCAGCGCCGCCTGCTTGCCGCCGATGAGCTCGATATAGACCTCGGCCAGCAATTCGGAGTCGAGCAGCGCGCCGTGCTTGGTGCGGCGCGTGTTGTCGATGCCGTAGCGCCGGCAGAGCGCATCGAGCGAGTTCGGGCCCATCGGATGCTTGCGGCGGGCCAAAGCGAGCGTGTCGACGATGCGGCCGGGATCGATGGCCGGATGGTCGAGCCGGCTGTATTCGAGGTTGAGGAAGCCAAGGTCGAAGGTGGCGTTGTGCGCGATCAGCTTGGCGCCATCGGTGAAGGCCAGCCACTCATCGACGATTTCGGCGAAGGTCGGCTTGCCGACCAGGTCGGCGGCGCTGATGCCGTGCACGGCCTGCGCCTCGGCGTGGATGGCGCGCCCTTGCGGATTGATGAATTTGTGGAAGGTGCGGCCGGTCGGAAAACGGTTGACCAGCTCGACGCCGCCGAGCTCGATGATGCGGTCTTCGCGCAAATCGAGGCCGGTGGTTTCCGTATCGAAGATGATTTCACGCATTCGAATCAGTTCGCTTCCCAAGCGAGCAGAATCATACACCAGAACAAAATGGCAATGGGGGCTGGTGACGGCCTGCTGTCAGGAGCCGGCTTTGCCGGACTTTTCCCCTGAGAGTTCGGCGATGATCGCCTCAACCGCCTTCCGCGCCGCGTCGAAGCCATTTCCGGTGTCGATGATGAAATCGGCCTGGCGGCGCTTTTCGGCGTCGGGCACCTGCTTGGCGAGGATCGAGGCAAACTTCTCCTCGTTCATGCCGGGCCTGGCGAGCACGCGCGCGCGCTGGATCTCGGGCGACGCGGTGACGACCACGACCTTGTCGACACGGTTGCGGCCGCCGGTTTCGAACAGCAGCGGGATGTCGAGCACGGCGAGCGGCGCGCCGGCGGCGCGATGTTTCGCCAGAAACGCATCGGCATCGGCGCGCACCAGCGGGTGAATGATCGCCTCGAGCTGCTTCAGCGCGGCCGGATCGGCGAGCACTTTTCCGGCGAGCTTCACGCGGTCGACCACGCCTGCCTGCGTCGTGCCTGGGAAAGCCGCTTCGACCGAAGGCGCTGCCTTGCCGGAATAAAGGCGATGCACCGTCTCATCCGAATCATGCACCGGCACGCCGGCCTCGGCGAACATTTTCGCCGTGGCGGACTTGCCCATGCCGATGGATCCGGTGAGGCCGAGCACGATCATCAATGGCCCTCGATGTCGGCGACGATCATGCGCCGCAATTCGGGCGTGACATCCGGCTTCCGGCCGAACCAGCGTTCGAAGCCGGGCACGGCCTGATGCAGCAGCATGCCGAGCCCATCGACTGTCTTCAGGCCGCGCGCCCTGGCGGCCGCCAGAAGCGGCGTCTCCAGCGGCACATAGACGATGTCGGTGACGATGGTGTGGCCGGGCAACGCGCTCGGATCGGCGGCGAGGGCTTCGTTCCCATGCATGCCAAGCGCCGTGCTGTTGATGAGCAGGCCGGCATCGGCAAGCAGCTCGCCGACCGCGCCCGCGCCATGCGCCGAGACGCCGGCGCCGAAGTGGCGGCTGAGTTCCTCGGCTCTCGCGAGCGTCCGATTGACGATGCGGATATCGTTGATGCCACGCTCTTTCAGCGCATGGATGACCGCGCGGGAGGCACCGCCGGCGCCCAGAACCACCGCCGGCCCATTGGCAGCCCAGCCCGGCGCATGCTCGTCGAGGTTGGCGGCGAAACCGTAGCCGTCCGTGTTGCAGCCCCAGAGAAGGCCATCCTCGAACCACAGCGTGTTGACGGCGCCAATTTCATCGGCCGCATGGTCTCGGCGGGCCACTCCGGCGAAAGCGGCTTCCTTGTGCGGAATGGTGACATTGCCGCCGCGGTAGCCGCTATCGCCGAGGGATCTCAGGAAAGCGGTGAAATCGGCCGGCGCGACGTCGATCGCCTGGTAGCTGCCGTCGATTCCGTATTGCGCCAGCCAATAACCATGGATCTTCGGCGAGCGCGAATGGGCGATCGGATGTCCGGTGACAAAAGCTTTTGCCTCAGCCATCGATGGCTCCCAGGGCACGCAGTTCCTTCAGCACCGGCAAGAGCGGCAGGCCGACGATGGTGAAATAATCGCCCTCGATCTTCTCGAACAGCTGGATGCCTTCACCCTCGATCTGATAGGCGCCGACGCTGGACAGCGCCTTGGCGCCGACGCGGGCTAGGTGCCGGCCGATGAAGGCAGGGTCGAGCTTGCGCATGGTCAGGCTGGCGACGCCGACATGGCGCCACAGCACCTCGCCGTCGCGGCAAAGCACGGCGGCGCTGTTCAATTGATGCGTCTTGCCAGAGAGCGCGAGCAAGTGGCGGCGAGCGCCTTCCATGTCGGCGGGCTTATGAAAAATCTCGTCGCCCAGCGACAGGGTCTGGTCGCAGCCGAGCACCAGGGAACCTGGCCTGCGCTCGCTGACCTCGGTCGCCTTGGCCTCGGCCAGGATCGAGGCGACATCCTCCGGCGACACGCCGCTGTCCTTCAGCGGAGCCTCGAGCGCGCGCTCGTCGACATTTGCCGGCACCGCCTCGATGTCGAGGCCGGCATTGACGAGCATCGCCTTGCGGTACGGGCTGCCCGAAGCGAGGATGATTTTCTCGGCCATGATGGTTCATCCAACGATTGCGACCCGTCCAACACCCTCATCCGTCTCGGCGTGTCGCGCCGATCCACCTTCTCCCACAAGGGGAGAAGGAAAGTCCTGGGCCATCGCCGCTGCAAAACCGCTATCTAGTGGTAATTGCGGGATGCCGGTGCCGCGTTCTTCCTTCTCCCCTTGTGGGAGAAGGTGGCCGAGCGAAGCTCGGTCGGATGAGGGGTGTTGGACGGAGTGCTCACCTATGTCGCTTGCCCTAGCGCGTCTTGCCCCGCAGGGCAACGATGGCGGCGGCCGTTTCCTCGATGGAGCGGCGGCTGACATCGATCATCGGCCAGCCATGCCTCGTGCAGAGCTGGCGGGCATAGGCGAGCTCCTCGTTGATGGCCGCGCGGTCGACATAGTCGGTCGGCACGAAGGCGGCGCTGTTGCCGAGGATGCGGTTCTGCCTCACATGCGAGATTCGTTCGGCCGTGGCGACCAGCCCAACGACCAAAGGCGTCTTGGCGTCGATCAGGCTTTCGGGCAGCGGCACGCCGAGCACGATCGGGATGTTGGCGGTCTTGATGCCGCGATTGGCGAGATAGATGCTGGTCGGGGTCTTCGAGGTGCGCGAGATGCCGATCAGCACCACATCGGCATCGTCCATATTCGCCGGCAGCTGGCCGTCATCATGCTCCATGGTGAAGTTCAAGGCATCGATGCGGCGGAAATATTCGGCATCTAGCACATGCTGGGCGCCGACGCGGCGGCCGGCCGGCGTGCCGAGATAGGACTGGAAGACGGTGAGCACCGGTTCCAGCACCGAGACACAAGGCAGGCCCATCGCCGCGCAGCGCTCGTCGATCGAGCGGGCGAGCTTCTGGTCGACGACGGTATAGAGGATGATGCCGGGCTCCTCCTCGATGTCATCGAAGACCTTGGCGACCTGCTTCTCGGTGCGGATCAGCGGATAGATATGCTCGATGGCGCGCGCGTCCTTGTATTGCGCGGACGCTGCGCGGCCGGCCGCCAGCAGCGTCTCGCCGGTGGCGTCGGAGATCAGGTGCAGGTGGAAGAAGCTCTGAGGTTTGTTCACAGGGGATGGGTCCGGGCTGTGGGCAATTGTGGACAAGGCTGGATGGGCAGGCCTCGGCTAAGGAAGCGACTGTATCAGATGGCCGCTTGTCCACAATTCGACCCGCTGTAGGCTTTGTCGCGGCGCTGGGGACAAAACCGGGGATCAACTTTTGTTGGCCGATTTCGTCCACAGCACGGAGTTCGGAACGGAAAGCCCAAGCTTTTGACTCCAAAGCCTGAATCCGCTTCGTCCCCAGAGCCATCCAAATTGCGAAAGCGAGTACGCGACAATATGCTGACTGGCATTTTCGGGCCGCAGGCTGGACAGGTCGCAACCATCACAACCAACAGACTCTTAGAATCAGAAGACTCTTTAAAAATAGATATTTGATTTAAGGGGACCGGAGAGGGCAGCGCAGGATGGCTGGGAAACGGATCATGCTGGACGTCCTCAAGGGCGAGACGGTTTCACCGCCGCCGCTCTGGATGATGCGTCAGGCGGGCCGCTATCTTCCGGAGTATCGCGAGACCAGGAAACGAGCGGGATCCTTCCTCGATCTCTGCTACGATCCGGACCTCGCCGTCGAGGTGACGCTGCAGCCGATGGAACGCTTCGGCTTCGACGCTTCAATCCTGTTCTCCGACATACTCGTCGTGCCCAATGCCCTGGGACGCGAGGTTCGTTTCGAGGAAGGCCGCGGCCCGATCCTGAAGCCGATCTCGGCTGCCGAGATTCCGGCATTGAACGGCGATGTGTTTCACGTGAATCTCGAACCGGTCTATGAGACCGTGCGCCGGTTGCGGGCGAAACTGCCGGTTGAGACGACATTGATCGGCTTCTGCGGCGCGCCGTGGACGGTGGCGACCTATATGATCGCCGGACACGGCACACCCGACCAGGGACCGGCGCGGCTTTTCGCCTATCGCGAGCCCGAGGCCTTCGCGAGGCTTTTGAAGACACTGGCCGATCATTCGGCCGCCTATCTGATTCGCCAGGTCGAAGCCGGCGCCGATGTGGTGCAGATTTTCGATTCATGGTCGGGCGTGCTGGACGAACCGTCCTTCGAGGCCTTCTGCGTCGAACCGGTGGCCGAGATCGTCCGTCAGGTGAAAGCGGTCTACCCCGATGTGCCGGTGATCGGCTTTCCGAAGGGAGCCGGCGAACGCTATCGCGACTATAGGAAGAAGACCGGCATTGCCGGCCTCGGCCTCGACTGGACCGTGCCTTTGTCGATGGCGAAGGAATTGCAGCGCGACGGCGCGGTGCAAGGCAATCTCGATCCGCTGCGCCTGGTCGCCGGCGGCAAGGCGCTGGCCGACGGCGTCGATGCCATTCTGAGGACCTTGGGTGGCGGGCCGCTGATCTTCAATCTCGGCCACGGCATCACGCCGGAAACGCCGGTGGCGCATGTCGAGGCGATGGTCAAGATGGTGAGGGGCCACCGATGAGCGATGTGAGGAAAGAGAACAGCGCGAGCAGCGGGAGCAGCACTGGCCAGGCGATGAAGCGCATGGTGATCGGCATTGCCCTGCTCGTCGTGGCGACGGCGCTTCTCTATGTCGTGGCCGGCGACGGCTTCTATCTCTGGGCGAAGGCGATCCATGTGGTTGCGGTCATCTCCTGGATGGCCGGCATGCTCTATCTGCCCAGGCTGTTCGTCTATCACGTCGATGCCGAGAAAGGCTCGGTCCAGTCCGAGACCTTCAAGGTGATGGAACGCCGGCTGCTCAGGGCCATCATCAATCCGGCGATGATCGTGACCTGGGTGTTCGGGCTTTGGCTGGCCTGGAAAGGCTTTGCATTCCAGGGTGGCTGGCTCCACGCCAAGATCGCACTGGTGCTCGTCCTGTCGGGCCTGCATGGCTATCTCGCCGGCGCGGTCAGGAAATTCGCCGAGGACAGGAACGAAAAACCGGTGCGCCACTGGCGGATCGTCAACGAGATCCCCACATTGTTGATGATCGTCATCGTCATCCTGGTGATCGTGAAGCCGTTCTAGATCAGGAGCAGGTTTTTTCCGAAAGCCGGTTCCCACTTTTTAGCTCACGCTGACCCCGGTTCGGGGACCATGCTTTAGCTTCGCCCGGCCCAGCCAGGATCCGCAAAAGGCGGCTTGCTCTTTCAGGCGACCGACGATAAAAGACGGGTCTTCCTTCCCGTCATGCGCCGCCCCTTTCACTCGCTTTCGGCCGCGCCCGGCATTTGTCGTATTCAGCCGATTTTTCTCCCCAAAGCCTACCCAGAGTCTATCTAATGCAAGAAATGAAACTCGCAGAGTTCAAGAACAAGAAGCCGCCAGAGCTGATCGCTTATGCCGAATCGCTCGAGGTGGAGAACGCCAGCGTCATGCGCAAGCAGGAGCTGATGTTCGCGATCCTGAAGAAGCTCGCCGCCCAGGACATCGAGATCATCGGCGACGGCGTGGTCGAGGTGCTGCAGGACGGTTTCGGCTTCCTGCGTTCGGCCAACGCAAACTACCTGCCGGGACCCGATGACATCTATATTTCGCCGTCGCAGATCAGGCGCTTTTCGCTCAAGACCGGCGATACGGTCGAAGGACCGATCCGCAGCCCGAAAGAGGGCGAGCGCTATTTCGCGCTGCTCAAGGTCAACACCATCAATTTCGATGATCCCGAAAAGATCCGGCACAAGATCCACTTCGACAATCTGACGCCGCTCTATCCGACCAAGCGGCTGAAGATGGAGGTCGACAATCCGACCTCCAAGGACATTTCGCCACGCGTGATCGATCTGGTCGCGCCGATCGGCAAGGGCCAGCGCGCGCTGATCAACGCGCAGCCGCGCACCGGCAAGACGGTGCTGATGCAGAACATCGCCCATTCGATCACCGCCAATCATCCGGAATGCTATCTGATCGTGCTTCTGATCGACGAGCGTCCGGAGGAAGTGACCGACATGCAGCGTTCGGTGAAGGGCGAGGTGATCTCCTCGACCTTCGATGAGCCGGCGGCGCGTCACGTGCAGGTCGCCGAAATGGTGATCGAGAAGGCCAAACGCCTGGTCGAGCATGGCCGTGACGTCGTCATCCTTCTGGATTCGATCACTCGTCTCGGCCGCGCCTACAACACCGTGGTGCCGTCATCCGGCAAGGTGCTGACCGGCGGTGTCGACGCCAACGCGCTGCAGCGCCCGAAGCGCTTCTTCGGCGCTGCCCGCAACATCGAGGAAGGCGGGTCGCTAACCATCATTGCCACCGCGCTGATCGATACCGGCAGCCGCATGGACGAAGTCATCTTCGAAGAGTTCAAGGGCACCGGTAACTGCGAAATCCAGCTCGACCGCAAGGTGGCCGACAAGCGTATCTACCCGGCGATGGATATCCTCAAGTCCGGCACCCGCAAGGAAGACCTGCTTGTGCCGCGCGCGGACCTGCAGAAAATCTTCGTGCTGCGCCGCATCCTCGCGCCGATGGGCACGACCGACGCGATCGAGTTCCTCATCGATAAGCTCAAGCAGACCAAGACCAACGCGGATTTCTTCGATTCGATGAATACGTGATTAGAGGGCGGCTGCCTGACTTGGGCTTCGACGCTCAGGGCTGTCGGCGCATAAGCCACGGCGTCATCGCGAAGGTGTGCGCCGCCCATCATTGCCCTGCCGGGCATTTCTCCCCGTAAACGGGGAGAAAGAGGGAGCTGGGGCGGCAGCACTCCTTCTCTCAATGTTGGCCTCTCAACGTTGGCGATTGGCGAAAGCGGTGGCGACAGCGCCCTTCTCCCCGTTCACGGGGAGAAGATGGCGGCAGCCAGATGAGGGGCAGCGCCGACGCTGGAAATCAGGAACCCGGCGCGTGCCCGGGTGGCTATCCTCGCCCCAGAAGCTTCTCCACCTCACCCGCATCCGTCACCACCGGCAGACACACCTGTCCGCTGCAGAACCAGGCGCCCGCCTTGTCCGTCGGCGGCAAAACGCCGCCCGGCAGCGATGGTCGATTCGCCTCCGTACCAATCGACACAACGATGTCGACCCGGCGCGGGTCGGGATTCCGATTCGCAACCGGAACAAGGCTTGGGGACTGAGGCGTATCTATAATGACGAGCTTCAGCGGCTCGAGCGCCAGTGCACAGGCGTTGACGATGCCAGCTTGGCCATAGGGCTGTTGAGACGCCCGGCCCATGGCGTGTTCGGCGGTCGTCCAGGCCTTTTCCCAGAGATCGGGATCGCCGGTGAGCGAGGAAAGCCGCACCAGCGCCTCGACGATCTGGCTGGTGGCC
The DNA here is from genome assembly GCF_037179585.1 of Mesorhizobium argentiipisi (SeqCode). Lineage (NCBI taxonomy): Bacteria > Pseudomonadati > Pseudomonadota > Alphaproteobacteria > Hyphomicrobiales > Phyllobacteriaceae > Mesorhizobium > Mesorhizobium argentiipisi (SeqCode). The sequence continues at coordinate 16,544 of NZ_JAPYKO010000020.1, read as the reverse complement.
GAGGGGATTGCTTCATCGACATCGCCGCGGATGCGGATCGGAACGTCGCCGCTGTCGGACGCCGTCAGCCAATAGCCGGTCTTATCGCCATCCAAGTGCCAGCGGTCGAGCTCGCCGATGAACTGCCTGGCGCGATCCGCATAGACCGGATCGCCGGTTGCCTCGAACAACGCGATGGCCGCGTTGGTCATGGCGGCGTAGTCGCTGGATAGCGCCGGAAAGAGTTTTTTCGCGCCAAGCATGGAATGCGGGAGGCGGCCATCCTGGCTGGCCTCGACAATATGGCCGAAGGCCTTGGCTGCCGCCTCGCTCCAGTCAGGTCGCCCAAGGGAGCGACTCGCTTCGGCAAGCGCGGCGATCATCAGCCCGTTCCAGTCGGTGAGCGCCTTGCCGTCGCGCCCTGGCCTGACCCGCTTTTCGCGAACGCCCAACAGCTTTGCCTTCAGAGGCGCAAGTTGCGCGTAGTCGGCGACGCCTTGAGCTTGCTGCGCCTCGCTCTGGCGAATGATCGGCTTGCCTTCCCAGCCATGCGGGGCGGCGAGCTCGAAATAGCGGAAGAAGGTCGACGCATTGTGGCCAAGCGCGGCTTCGACTTCGTCGCGGTTCCAGGTGTAAAAAAGCCCCTCCTCGCCGTCGCTGTCGGCATCGAGGCTGGCAGCGAAGGCACCGCCTTCGACCCGCATCTCGCGCAGCAGCCAGTCGACGGTCTCTTCGATTCGTGTCCGGAACGAGTCGTTGCGGCTCGCGGCATAGGCCCAGTTGCACAAGCGGATGAGCTGGGCGTTGTCGTAAAGCATCTTCTCGAAATGCGGCACCAGCCATTCGGCGTCAGTCGAATAACGGCTGAGGCCGCCGCCTATGTGATCGTAAATGCCGCCGGCGAGCATTTTTTCGAGGCTGATGAGCACGGCGTCGCGATGGTTCGCCTGGCCGTCGCGCAGCCAGGATAGCCAGAGCGTGTGCATGAAGGGCGCATTGGGGAATTTCGGCGCGCCCTTCAAGCCGCCGAGATCGCGGTCGATCATGCCGTCGATGCGGCCGGCGAGATCGGCCAGCATGTCGCGGTCGAGCACCGCCTTGCCTTTGGCGCCAGCCAGTTGCTGCTCGACATGGGCGATCAACCCGTCGGCGCTTCCGGCGAGGCTCTGCTGCTTTTCGCGCCAGGCCTTGTCGACCGCTTCCAGCACCTGGATGAAGCCTGGCCTTCCGTAATGCGCCTCGCGCGGAAAATAGGTGCCGCCCCAGAAAGGCTTGCCGTCGGGCGTCAGGAACATGGTCAGCGGCCAGCCGCCCTGCTCGCCCATGGCATGCAGCGCCGCCATGTAGATCTGGTCGATGTCGGGCCGCTCCTCGCGATCGATCTTGATATTCACGTAAAGCCGGTTCATGACGGCCGCCACGGCGTCGTTCTCGAAGCTTTCATGCGCCATGACGTGGCACCAGTGGCAGGCGGCGTAGCCGATGGAGAGCAGGATCGGCCGCCCAAGCTCTTTGGCCTCGGCAAGGGCGGCGGGCGACCAGCCGCGCCAATGCACAGGATTGTCGCTGTGCTGCCGCAGATAGGGGCTAGCTTCATCGGCAAGCAGGTTTCGCGCGGGCAAGGTCACAACGGGCGGCTCCGCGTTGGGGTTTGGATGCGGCAAAGGCTGGAGCATGATGTCCAAAAGTGCGGAGCGGTTTTGGGCCGCATCATGCTCTACGTTTAATTTAGGCGGTTCGGCAGGTCCGGCAAATGATTTCCCCAATGGCTTCGAAGGATTCGATCGTAGCTTTATCCAGCGGCCGCCTGCCTGCCGGCATAGCCGTCATCCGTATTTCCGGCCCCAAGACTCGATTCGTGGTCGAAACGATCGCCGGGCCGATTAAGGATCGGTTTACCAATTTGCGGACGCTCAGGGCGCCCGACGGCACGACGGTCGACCACGGGCTTGTCCTGTTCTTTCCCGGGCCCGGCAGCTTCACCGGCGAGGACGTCGCCGAATTCCAGGTCCATGGCAGCCGCGCCGTCGCGGCCAAGATGCTGGAGACGATCACCGGCTTCGAGGGTGTCAGGCACGCCGAGCCGGGCGAATTCACCCGGCGCGCCTTTCTCAACGGCAGGCTGGATCTGGTCGAGACGGAGGCATTGGCCGATCTGGTCAATGCCGAGACGGAGGCGCAACGCCGCTTCGCCCTGCGCAATGCCGAAGGCGCGCAGAGCGATCTCTACTCGAGTTGGCGCCGCCGGCTGATCCATGCGCGAGCCATGATCGAAGCGGAGATTGACTTCGCCGACGAGGAGGATGTGCGGGGCTCCGTTTCGGATGCGGTCTGGTCCGACGTGTCGGCAATGATCGGAGAAATCGAGGCTCACATCCAAGGATTCAAGGCCGCGGAGATCATTCGCGACGGTTTCGAGGTCGTTATCCTCGGCGCCCCGAATGCCGGCAAGTCCAGTCTGTTTAATGCTTTGGCGAAGCGCGAGGCGGCGATCGTCACGGATGAACCGGGCACGACGCGCGATCTGCTCGAGGTTGTTATGGACCTCAATGGGCTGAAGGTGCGGCTTGTCGATACCGCCGGGCTGCGTGAGGCTGCGGGCAAGGTCGAGTCGATCGGCATCGAAAGAGCGCGGGTCAAAGCGGGCGTGGCGGATCTCGTTCTGCTGTTGGAGGATATGGCCGATCCGGCGCCGGTCAGCGGTGTCCCCGGTGGGGCTCCGTTGCTGACGATCGGGACGAAGTCGGATATCGCCGATGCCGACAGCGGCGCCTACGACCTGGTGATTTCTTCCAGGGACGGCACGGGACTGGAGCGGCTTCTGAACGAGATCGGGGCCCGCGCCGCCGCCGCGGTTGGCGAGGCGAGCGACGTCCTGCCATCCAGGCTGCGCCACGTCGAGTTGCTTAAAGAGGCGATGGATTTCCTGCGGGCGGCGCTGTCGGGCCAAAGCCAGGAGCTGCGCGCCGAGGAACTGCGGCTGGCGGCCGAGCGCCTTGGGCGCATCGTCGGTGCGGTCGATGTCGAAGACTTGCTCGACGTCATCTTTTCGCAGTTCTGCATCGGTAAGTGATTCACGTGAAACAACGGGTGGCCCCTGCCCGGCAATGATTCACGTGAAACACCGGACGAAGCGCGAACCGATGTTTCACGTGAAACGCCTTCGTCCTTGACAGCAGGCTATAGCGGGGACATGTGTCGGGCAATCTCTGAAAGCGGATTATTGGAAATGACCGATCACTATGATGTGGTGGTGGTGGGCGGCGGCCATGCCGGATGCGAGGCGGCGAGTGCTGCCGCGCGCGCCGGCGCCAGGACGGCTCTGGTGACGCTGCGCTTCGAGACGATCGGCGTCATGTCCTGCAATCCGGCGATCGGCGGTCTCGGCAAGGGGCATCTCGTGCGCGAGATCGACGCCATGGACGGGCTGATGGGGCGTATCGCCGACGCCGCCGGCATTCAGTTCCGCCTGCTCAACCGCCGCAAGGGGCCCGCGGTCCGTGGTCCGCGGACCCAAGCCGACCGCAAGCTTTATCGGCTCGCCATGCAGGCCGCGATCCGCGAGCAAGCCAATCTCGACGTGGTCGAGGGCGAGGTCCTGGACCTCGAGATCGAAGACGATCGCGTCAGGGCGGTGGTGGTTTCCGGCGACCGGCGGCTGGCTTGTGGCGCCGTCGTGTTGACCACCGGCACCTTCCTGCGCGGGCTGATCCATATCGGCGAAAAGAAGATCGTCGCCGGCCGGATGAACGAGCAGGCAAGCATGGGCCTGTCGGCGACGATGACGCGCGCCGGTTTTCGGCTTGGAAGGCTGAAGACGGGAACGCCCCCTCGCCTCGACGGCCGCACCATCGACTGGGCCTCGCTGGAAAGCCAGGCCGCCGACGACGATCCGGTGCCGTTCTCGCTGATGACGGACGCAATCGCCAATCCGCAGATCCATTGCGGCATCACCCGGACCATGCCGGCGACGCACGAGCTGATCCGCGCCAATCTCGGCCGCTCGGCGATGTATTCCGGTTCGATCGAAGGCGTCGGGCCGCGCTACTGCCCGTCGATCGAGGACAAGATCGTCAAGTTCGGCGACCGTGAAGGCCATCAGATTTTCCTCGAGCCCGAAGGCCTCGACGACGACACGGTCTATCCGAACGGCATCTCGACTTCGTTGCCGGAGGATGTGCAGCTCGAGATCTTGAAGACCATTCCAGGGCTGGCAAAGGCGGCCATGCTGCAGCCGGGCTATGCGATCGAATATGACCATGTCGATCCGCGCGAGCTGAAGACGACGCTGGAGACGAAGCGGGTCGCCGGCCTGTTCCTGGCCGGGCAGATCAACGGCACGACCGGTTATGAAGAGGCCGGCGCGCAAGGGTTGCTCGCCGGCATCAACGCCGCGCGCACGGCATCTGGCGATAAGCCGGTCGTGCTCAGCCGCACCGAGGCCTATATCGGCGTGATGGTTGATGACCTCACCAGCCGTGGTATCGCCGAGCCCTATCGCATGTTTACCTCGCGCGCCGAGTTCAGGCTTTCGCTGCGGGCCGACAATGCCGACGAGCGGCTGACGCCGCTGGCCGATAAGCTCGGCATCGCATCGTCGGAACGGCTGCAGCGTTTTGGCGGGATGGCGCAGAAGCTCGACGAGGCCCGGGCCTTGGCCAAGTCGGTTACCTGGACGCCGAACGAGGCGGCGCGGCATGGGCTTGAGATCAATAAAGACGGCGTGCGTCGCTCGGCCTATGAGCTTTTGGCGCATCCGGGCGTCGACATGGCCTGGCTCGCCCGCGTCGAGCCGCGCTTTGCAAATCTCGACGCCAAGACCGCCGAGCGGCTCGAAACGGAAGCGAAATATTCGGTTTACCTCGATCGCCAGCAGGCCGATGTCGCGCAGATCAGGAACGAGGAATCGCGGCTCATCCCGGAGGCGATCGACTTCTCCGACGTGCCCGGGCTCTCGAACGAGTTGAAGCAGAAGATGAAGACGCGCCAGCCGCGTTCGATCGCCGATGTGCAGCGCATGGAAGGCATGACGCCGGCGGCGCTTGCCATCATTGTCGCGCATGTCCGCAATGCCGAGCTTGCCGCGCGAAGGTCCGTGGCGTGAGTGCGGATGCCTGGGCGGACCTGCAGAAAGCAGCGGGTCCGGTTTCACGTGAAACATTCGAGCGCCTGCAGGCCTTCGAGCAGCTGTTCCTGAAATGGAACCGCAGCATCAATCTGGCGGCGCCGTCGACACTGGACGATGTCTGGCGCCGGCATATCCTGGACAGTGCGCAGCTCGCGCGAATCGCGCCTGCCGCAACACGCTGGGTCGACCTCGGCTCGGGCGGCGGGTTTCCCGGATTGGTGCTCGGCTTCCTGCTGGCCGAGCGTCCCGGCGCCTTGATCGATCTGGTCGAAAGCAACCGTAAGAAAGCGTCGTTCCTACAGTCGGTCATCGGCCAGTTCGACCTTCCTGCACGCGTTCTGGCTAAGCGTATCGACGACAGCTATGCACTTGTTTCTGCACCGGAAATCGTCACGGCGCGGGCGCTGGCTGCGCTCCCGGACCTGCTCAATCTGGCTGCGCCCTGGCTGACGAAGGGCGCCCGCGCGCTTTTCCATAAAGGGCGGGATTACCGGGCTGAAGTGGAAGAAAGCACTCACCGCTGGGCCTTCGATCTGGTAGAACATTCGAGCATGACCGACCCACTCGGCGTCATCCTCGAAATCACTGACTTGCGCCCGGCGAAACAGCAATGAATTACTGGCATAAGCCCATGAGCACAGCAGCGCGTATCATCACCGTCGCCAACCAGAAAGGCGGCGTCGGCAAGACGACCACGGCCATCAATCTGGCCACGGCGCTTGCCGCGATCGGCGAGCGCGTGCTGATCGTCGATCTCGATCCGCAGGGCAATGCCAGCACGGGGCTCGGCATCGACCGCAAGGACCGCACGGTTTCTTCATATGATGTGCTGACCGGCGAACTCGAATTGGAGGCGGCTGCCGTGCCGACGGCCGTGCCGGGCCTGTCCATCGTGCCCTCGACGCTCGACCTGCTCGGCATCGAGATGGAGATCGCTTCGGCCCCCGATCGCGTGCTCAGGCTGCGCAATGCGCTGCGTGCCGCGGCCGAACGTTCGGCGCCGTTCGGCTATGTGCTGATCGACTGCCCGCCCTCGCTCAATCTTCTGACTTTGAATTCAATGGCGGCGGCCGATTCCGTTCTCGTGCCGCTGCAATGTGAGTTCTTCGCGCTGGAAGGTCTCAGCCAGTTGCTGGAGACGGTCGAGCAGGTGCGCCATACGATCAATCCGGACCTCACCATCCAGGGCATCGTGCTCACTATGTATGACGGGCGCAACAACCTCGCCAACCAGGTGGTGCAGGATGTGCGCACCCATATGGGCGACAAGGTCTATGAGACGATCATCCCGCGCAATGTGCGCGTTTCCGAAGCGCCGTCCTACGGCAAGCCGGCGATCCTCTACGACCTGAAATGCTCGGGCAGCCAAGCCTATCTGCAGCTCGCCTCCGAGGTGATCCGCCGCGAGCGCAAGCTGCGCGCGGCCTGAGAGTTCGCCCTGCGTCTTGGTTAATCCGCCGATTCGATTCCGAAACGATCTGGACACTATAATGAGCGAAGACCAATCGAGAAAAAGACTGGGCCGTGGCCTCGCGGCGCTGATCGGCGAAATCGACCGTCCGGCGGCGCCGGAAAAGCCGAGCGCGGCGGTGGCGGCCGACGGCAAGGTGCCGATCGAGTTCGTCAGTCCGAACCCGAAGAACCCGCGCCGGCATTTCGGCGATGCCGAGCTTACCGACCTCGCCCAGTCGATCCGCGAGCATGGCGTGGTGCAGCCGGTCGTGGCGCGCCCCTCGCCTTCGCAGCCCGGCCGCTACGAAATCATCGCCGGCGAGCGGCGCTGGCGGGCGGCGCAGCGCGCCGGCCTGACCGAGATCCCGATCATCGTACGCGACGTCAATGACCGCACCGCGCTGGAGCTGGCGATCATCGAGAACGTGCAGCGCGCCGATCTCAACCCGGTCGAGGAGGCGCAAGGCTATCAGCAGCTCATCGACGAGCATGGCTACACCCAGGCCGATCTCGGCCAGGTGATCGGCAAGAGCCGCAGCCATGTCGCCAACACGCTGAGGCTCTTGAAGCTGCCCAATGTCATCCAGAGCATGCTGGTCGATGGCGACCTGTCGGCCGGACATGCCCGCACGCTGGTCACCGCCGAGGACCCGGCCGGACTTGCCAAGCGCATCGTCAAGGAGGGGCTTTCGGTGCGCCAGGCGGAAGCGCTTGCCCAGATGCCCGCCGGTCCGACGCCGGCCAAGGTGAAGTCCGCCGCGAGCCAGCCCGAGAAAGACCCCGACACGCTGGCGCTGGAGAAGCTGATGACCGACACGCTCGGCATGATCGTCAGCATCGAGCACAAGGGCAGCGGCGGCACGCTCAAGGTGGATTACCGCTCCCTGGAGCAGCTCGACGAGCTCTGCCGGCGGCTGAAGGATGAGCGGTAGGCAGCCTGCGCGTAACGATATTCTGCGGCATCTCAGGTTTTGGCTTAAGGCTGGATATACCTGATATATCGGTGATAGACGGAAGGGCTGGCGGTGTGTCGGCCCTTTTTTTTTGGCGGCGGTGAACTGGCGAAAGGGGGTGGCTGCGGCCAGTCTCCTCTCTCTGGGGACGCTCGGCAGGGCAGAGAGGGCACCGTCCCGCCAACCCATCCTTCGTCATTCTAGGGCGGAGCAAGGAGCGAAGCGACGCGCGCAGACCCAGAATGACGAAAGCAGACAGCGCCCTTTGGCCTGCCGGCCATCTCCCTACAAGGAGGGAGATCAGCTGTCGCCCCGGCCGTCGCCAATCGCCGGCGTTTATCTTTGCCCCAGCCTCGCGCTTTCGATGGCGATGCCGAGCAGCGCCTGCCGTGCCAGCGCTTCCGACAGATCGGGTCGTTTGCGTGTCTGCAGAACAGCCGTCTGCAGCCGGCCGAGCGCGCGGCCGAGCGCCTCGCTGTTCCAGCGCTCCAGCGTCTTTTCCACCAGCTTGCGACGCGAGAAGAAGACGGGCGGCCGGGCGCCGGCGACGACCGAGGCGGCGTTGCGGCCGCCGGTCTCCATCTGAGCGCGCATCAGCTGGATCGCCTGCAATTGCCGCATCGCCGAGGACAGCACCAGGAAGGGATGGCCGCCGGACTGGCAGTGACGGTTGAAGGCGATGTCGAAGTCGCCGACCTTGCCGTCCAGCATGGCGTCGACCGCGGCGTCGAAGGATGCGCCGGAGACATCGCCGGACAGCGCGTTGACGTCGTCAACGTCGATTTCCTTGTGGCCGTGCGCATAGAGCACCAGCTTCTCGATCTCGCCGCGCGAGGCGAGGCGATCGCCGCCAAGATTGCGGCGCAGCGCCTGGCGGGCGTCCAGCGTCATCGACATGCCGGCCTTGCGCAATTCGGCGTCGATCACCGTATCCAGGTCGCGGGCCTCGTCGGCGTAGCAGGGCAAGGCGATCGCGTTGCCCGCGGCCTCGACGATGGCCCTGAGGCCGGTGCCTTTCTTCAGGTCGCCGGCCTCGATCAGGATAATGGCGTCGCGCGCAGGCTCGGCGGTCAGCGCCTTGATGTCGTCGGCCAGCGCCTTCTGGCCGCTCGCGTTGCGCACCCAAAGCAGCCGCCGGTCGGAAAACATCGGCACGGTGCGCGCTTCGTCGAGCAGCCGACCCTCGTCGCGGTCGACTTCGGCGCCGTCCAGCCTGACGACAGAGAACGGGTCATCGAGCGGCAGCCCGGTTTTCGCGGCAAAGGTTTTCGCCCGCTCGGCGACAAGGCCGCGGTCTGGACCGTAAAGCAGGACGATTCCCATGGCCGGATCCGGCCTCGCCAGCCACGAATCGACCTCGTATCCCTTCTTTTGTGCCATGCCGGGTGAGTTAGCACGGGGCGGGGTAGGGGAACCAGCGTCCTTTCCTTCTCCCCTTGTGGGAGAAGGTGTCGCCGAAGGCGACGGATGAGAGGTGCTCAAGGGAAAGCCGGCGCCTCACTCCGCTGGAACACCCCTCATCCGTCTCGGCGCTGCGCGCCGATCCACCTTCTCCCACAAGGGGAGAAGGGCAAGGCCGTGTCGCACCTCCCAATCGCATTTTCTGGCGGCAATCGCCCCGCAAACTTCCGCCAAATTGCGCGGCGAGCAAAAACATCGACAAGAAATTTCGCCCCCATATCTGCATCTTGGCGCCTGCGTGTCGTATCGGTTCCGCGGGGCCGACGACCGGGAGGGCGACCACCTTCTCGCCCGATGAAATGGCGGCGCGGATGTGCAAAGATCGCACCGCCAACATTGGAGGATGTGAGCTCATGGCCGACGCTGGATTGTTGCGCTTCCATGTGCCCGAGCCCGAGGTGCGGCCCGGCGGCACGCCCGACTTCTCGAATGTGACCATTCCCAAGGCCGGGTCGGTGCCGCGTCCGGAGATCGACGTCGATCCGCGCACCATCCGCGACATGGCTTTCTCCATCATCCGGGTGCTGAACCGCGCCGGCGAGGCCGTCGGGCCATGGGCCGGGCTGCTCAGCGACGAGGAACTGCTCGAAGGCCTGCGCCATATGATGACGCTGAGGACCTTCGATGCGCGCATGCAGATGGCGCAGCGCCAGGGCAAGACCTCCTTCTACATGCAGCATCTCGGCGAAGAGGCGGTGAGCTGCGCTTTCCGAAAGGCGCTCAAGCCGGGCGACATGAATTTCCCGACCTACCGGCAAGCCGGCCTTCTGATCGCCGACGGCTATCCGATGGTCACGATGATGAACCAGATCTATTCCAACGAAGCCGATCCGCTGAAGGGCCGGCAGCTGCCGATCATGTATTCGTCGAAGGAGCACGGCTTCTTCTCGATCTCGGGCAATCTGGCGACGCAGTATATCCAGGCGGTCGGCTGGGCGATGGCCTCGGCGATCTCCAACGATTCGCGGATCGCTGCCGCTTGGATCGGCGACGGCTCGACGGCGGAGTCCGATTTCCATGCGGCGCTGGTGTTTGCCTCGACCTACAAGGCGCCTGTCGTGCTCAACGTCGTCAACAACCAGTGGGCTATCTCGACCTTCCAGGGAATCGCGCGCGGCGGCTCCGGCACCTTTGCCGCGCGCGGGCTCGGTTTCGGGATCCCGTCGCTGCGCGTCGACGGCAATGATTACCTTGCCGTCCATGCCGTGGCCAAATGGGCGGCGGAGCGGGCGCGCGCCAATCTCGGGCCGACGCTGGTCGAATACGTCACCTACCGCGCCGGCGCACATTCGACCTCCGACGATCCGTCAGCCTACCGGCCAAAGGCCGAGTCCGACGCCTGGCCGCTCGGCGATCCGGTGATCCGGCTGAAGAACCATCTCGTCCACAAAGGCCTCTGGTCGGAGGATCGCCACACCCAGGCGGAGGCCGAGATTCTCGAGACGGTGATCGCGGCGCAGAAGGAGGCCGAGGGTCACGGCACGCTGCATGCCGGCGGCAAGCCGTCGACGCGGGACATGTTCGAAGGCGTCTATGCCGAGATGCCGCCGCATCTGAGACGCCAGCGCCAGCAGGCGGGGGTCTGATCATGCCCAGGCATACCATGATCGAGGCGATCCGCGACGCCATGGACGTATCGATGGGGCGCGACGAGCGCGTCATCGTCTATGGCGAGGATGTCGGCTTTTTCGGCGGCGTCTTCCGCGCCACGCAAGGCCTGCAGGCCAAATACGGCAAGAGCCGCTGCTTCGACGCGCCGATCAGCGAGTCCGGCATCGTCGGCTCGGCCATCGGCATGGCCGCCTACGGGCTGAAGCCCTGCGTCGAGGTGCAATTCGCCGATTATGTTTACCCGGCTTACGACCAGATCGTATCGGAGGCGGCGCGCTTGCGTTACCGTTCGAACGGCGACTTCACCTGCCCGATCGTGGTGCGCATGCCGACCGGCGGTGGCATTTTCGGCGGCCAGACGCACAGCCAGAGCCCGGAAGCGCTGTTCACCCATGTCTCCGGCCTGAAAGTGATCGTGCCCTCCAATCCGCACGACGCCAAGGGATTGCTGATCGCGGCGATCGAGGATCCGGATCCGGTGATCTTCCTCGAGCCGAAGCGGCTCTACAACGGCCCGTTCGACGGCCACCACGACAAGCCGGTGACGCCATGGTCGAAGCATGAGTTGGGCGAGGTCGCCGACGGCCACTATACGATCCCGCTCGGCAAGGCGGCGATCCGCAGGCAAGGCTCGGCGGTCACCGTGCTCGCTTACGGCACGATGGTCTATGTCGCGCAGGCCGCGGCCGAGGAGACCGGCATCGACGCCGAGGTGATCGACCTCAGGACGCTTCTGCCGCTCGACCTCGAGGCGATCGTCGCCTCGGTGAAGAAGACCGGGCGCTGCGTGGTCGTGCACGAGGCGACGCTGACCTCCGGCTTCGGCGCCGAGCTGGCGGCTCTGGTGCAGGAGAACTGCTTCTACCATCTGGAAGCCCCGGTGGCACGGGTCGCCGGCTGGGACACACCCTATCCGCATGCGCAGGAATGGGACTATTTCCCCGGTCCGGCGCGGGTCGGGCGCGCCCTGATCGAAACCATGGAGGCCTGAGATGGGCGAGCACGTCATCAAGCTTCCCGATGTCGGCGAAGGCGTCGCCGAGGCCGAGCTTGTCGAATGGCACGTCAAGGTCGGCGACCTCGTGCGCGAGGACACGGTTCTCGCCGCCGTCATGACCGACAAGGCAACCGTCGAAATCCCGTCGCCGGTCGATGGCGAGATCCTGTGGCTGGGCGCCGAGATCGGCGACACGGTGGCGATCGGCTCGCCGATCGTGCGGCTGAAGGTGGCCGGCGAAGGCAATGTGAAAAACACCTCGCCAGGCGAGAGCGGTGCCGATGGTATCCCCGCTGGGGCGAGCGATGGCGATCGTCTTCCCCTCCAGCCTGCGCAAGACGCAGCGCCGTCATCCTCGGGCTTGTCCCGAGGATCCGCTGGTTCCCCGGAACTGGCGGCGTCGCATCCACGCAGGTCGGCAGATCCTCGGGAGAAGCCCGGGGATGACGGCATTAAAAAGGATCGCGCCATGCCCAGCCTTTCGGGCCCGCCGCCGCGCGCGGAAGGCGAGAAGCCGCTGGCCTCGCCGGCCGTCCGCCTGCGCGCCAAGGAAGCCGGCATCGATCTGCGCCAGGTTGCGGGCAGCGGTCCGGCCGGGCGCATCAGCCATGAGGACATCGACGCGTTCGTCGCGCGCGGCCCGCAAGTCGCCCGCGCCACCGGGCTTGCCCGGAAGGACGGCGTCGAGGACATCAAGGTCGTTGGGCTCAGGCGCAAGATCGCGGAAAAGATGTCGCTGGCGAAATCGCGCATCCCGCATATCACCTATGTCGAGGAGATCGACGTCACGCATCTCGAAGAACTGCGCGCGACGTTGAACAAGGAGAAGCGCGGCGCCAAGGGGACGGAAAGGCCCAAGCTGACGCTGCTGCCTTTCCTGATGCGGGCGATGGTCAAGGCGATTGCCGAGCAGCCGAACCTTAACGCCGTGTTCGACGACGATGCCGGCATCATCCACCAGCATGAAGGCATCCATATCGGCATCGCCGCGCAGACGCCGAACGGGCTGGTGGTGCCGGTCGTGAAACATGCCGAGGCGCGGGACCTGTGGGATTGCGCGGCGGAGGTCAACCGGCTGGCCGATGCGGCCAAGGCCGGTACGGCGAGCCGCGAGGAGCTTTCCGGCTCGACCATCACCATCACTTCGCTCGGTGCCATGGGTGGCGTGGCGACGACGCCGGTCATCAATTACCCGGAAGTGGCGATCGTCGGCGTCAACAAGATGATGGTGCGGCCGGTGTGGGACGGCACGCAGTTCATCCCGCGCAAGATGATGAACCTGTCGTCCAGCTTCGACCACCGCGTCATCGACGGCTGGGATGCCGCGGTTTTCGTGCAGCGTATCAAGGCGCTGCTGGAAACGCCGGCGCTGATCTTTGTGGATTGAAAATGACAATGGTCGCAAAGGCCCCCTCACCCGGATTGCCAGCCGAATTGCGAAGAGCAATTCGGGGCAATCCGACCTCTCCCCGAGGGGAGAGGAGGTCGCCGGCGCCTCCACTGTCCTCTTCTCCCCTTGGGGAGAAGGTGGCCGCGAAGCGGCCGGATGAGGGGGTCTCCTCCAACCAAAATGGCGTGATCCCATGAAAGAAATCTCCTGCAAGCTGCTCGTCATCGGCGCCGGGCCGGGCGGCTACGTCTGCGCCATCCGTGCCGGCCAGCTCGGCGTCGACACGGTCATCGTCGAGTTCGGCAAGCCGGGCGGCACCTGCCTCAATGTCGGCTGCATCCCGTCGAAGGCGCTGATCCATGCCGCGGAAGAGTTCGGGAAGATCGCGCATATGGCCCGCGGCAAGGATCCGCTGGGCATCAAGGTCGGTGCGCCGACGCTCGACCTGACCAAGACAATAGCATGGAAAGACGTCATCGTTAGCCGGCTCAACAGCGGCGTGGCCGGACTTTTGAAAAAGGCCAAGGTGAAAACCGTGCAAGGCTGGGCGACGTTTCGGGACGGCAAGACCGTCGAAGTCGAGACCGAGACCGGCACGCAGGTCATCCACGCGGAGACCGTGGTGATCGCCACCGGCTCGGCGCCGGTCGAATTGCCGTTCCTGCCTTTCGGCGGCCCGGTCATCTCGTCCACCGAGGCGCTGGCGCTGAGCGAAGTGCCGGAGAAGCTCGCGGTCGTCGGCGGCGGCTATATCGGGTTGGAGCTCGGCATGGCCTTCGCCAAGATGGGCGCCAAGGTCACCGTGGTCGAAGCCCTGCCGCGCGTGCTCACGCAATATGATGCGGAACTCACCCGACCGGTGCTTAAGCGGCTCGGCGAGCTCGGCGTCGAGGTGATGCTGGGCGTCAAGGCCAAGGGATTGTCGACCAAGGGCGATGCGCTGCTGGTCGAAACCGCCGAGGGCAAGAACGCCAGGGTCGCCGCCGACAGGATCCTGGTCACGGTCGGCCGCAAGCCGCTGACCGAAGGCTGGGGTTTGGAGCAGATCGACCTCGACATGGCAGGTAAATTCATCCGCATCGACGACCAGTGCCGCACCTCGATGCGCGGCATCTTTGCGATCGGCGACGTCACCGGCGAGCCGATGCTGGCGCATCGGGCGATGGCGCAGGGTGAGATGGTGGCCGAGATCGTCGCCGGTCATAAAAGAAGCTGGGACAAACGCGCCATTCCGGCGATCTGCTTCACCGATCCGGAGCTGGTCGCCGCGGGGCTGTCGCCCGAAGAGGCGAAGGCGTTCGCCGGCGAGATCAAGATCGGGCAGTTCCCCTTCGCCGCCAATGGGCGCGCGATGACGAAGCAGGGCGAGGACGGTTTTGTGCGGGTCGTGGCGCGTGCCGACAACCATCTGGTGCTGGGCATCCAGGCGGTCGGGCAGGGCGTGTCGGAACTATCGGCGGCGTTTGGCCTGGCGCTGGAGATGGGCGCTCGCCTGGAGGACATCGCAGGCACCATCCATGCGCATCCGACGCAGGGCGAAGGATTCCAGGAAGCGGCGCTGAAGGCGCTGGGGCACGCGCTGCATGTTTAGGCAGCGTAATCTCCCCCCTTGAGGGGGAGATGGCCGGCAGGCCAGAGGGGGTCGGTGCGACTGGATGCGACCTCCCTTGCGACAGATGGAGATTAGCGCTCCGCGCGCGGGGACCCCCTCTGTCGCCTTCGGCGACATCTCCCCCTCGAGGGGGGAGATTATACAGCTCAGCTCGCGAGCCGGCTCACCATCTCGTGCTGGGCGTAGGCGCGGCCGAAGCGGTTGGCGAGGAAGGCGTCGAGCGCGATGTCTTCCTGGCGCACGAAACCCTTCGCCGGCAGCGAGCCGTCGGCCAGCATGTCGAGCACGGCGCAGATGCCGGAGGCGGTGGTGATCTGGATGGCGCTGCGCACGATATTGCCGATGCGCTGCGAATAGATCTTGTTGGCGTAGGTCTCCTGCAGCAGGCGGCCGTTCCTACGGCCCGAGACGGTGACGAAGACGATCACCACATCCTGCAAGGTCGCCGGCAGGGCGCTTTCGAAGATGTCCTTCAGCACGTCGCGGCGGTGGCGGAGCCCAAGGTCGTTGAGCAGCGCCTTCATGATCGCGGCGTGACCGGGATAGCGGATGGTGCGGTAGTTCAGCGTGCGCACCTTGCCCTTCAGCGTCTCGGCTAAAGTGCCCAGACCGCCGGAGGTGTTGAACGCCTCGTAGGTGACGCCGTCGAGCGAGAATTCCTCGCGTTCCTCCAGCGGCGGCACCTCGATCAGCTCGCCCTCGACGATCGCCTCGCAGGGCTCGCAATATTCGTTGATGACGCCGTCGGTGCTCCAGGTGAGGTTGTAGTTCAGCGCGTTGGACGGATATTGCGGCAGCGCGCCGACGCGCATGCGCACGCTTTCCAGCGTGTCGAAGCGGCTGGCGAGATCGTTGGCGACGATCGAGATGAAGCCCGGCGCCAGGCCGCATTGTGGGATGAAGGCGCTTTTGGCGTCGCGCGCCAGCTCCTTGGCGCGGCGGGTCGAGACGACGTCCTCGGTCAGGTCGAGATAATGCACACCGGTGGCGGCGGCCGCCTCGGCGATGCGCGTGGTGAGGTGGAAGGGTGCGGCGCTCAGCACGGCGAATTTGCCGGCAAGCACTTTTTCGAGCTCACCCGAGGCAGTGATGTCGAGCTCCTGCGTCGCGACGCCGGCCGGCAGTTCGGCGGCGGCAAGCTGAGCCGCCGAGCGGTCGACCAGCGTGACGTGGTAGTCGCCCGTGGCGTTCAGCATTTCCGCGATGGTCGAGCCGATCTTGCCGGCGCCGACAACAACGATGTTCTTCATGATCAATATCCCTGCCAATCCTGATTTGGGCCAATTCGATTTGGCGCGAATCTTCGCAGCTTGCCTGTCGAAAGGAAGCGTGGAATCTGGCAATATGACGCCGAACTTTGAGCGATATGCCGAGAGGTTTCGTCAAAATGATTAGTGAAGCCGAACAGGCGCTGCTTACGCTGTTGCGCGTCAACGCCCGCGCCTCGACCGCCGAGCTCGCGCGCCAGCTCGGCGTGTCGCGCACCACGGTGCAGAGCCGCGTCGAGCGGCTGGAGCAGCGCGGCATCATCACCGGCTATGGGGTCAGGCTGTCGCCCGATTATGAGCAAGGGCTGGTCAAGGCACATGTGCTGCTCACCGTCACGCCGAAGCTCGCCGACAAGGTGGTGCGCAGCCTCGCGGCGATGCCGCCGGTGCGCACGGTGCATTCGGTGAGCGGCAATTTCGACATGATCGTCATCGTCGACGCGCCATCGATCCGCGACCTCGACGCGCTGCTCGACAAGATTGGGGCGATGGACGGGGTCGAGCGGACGTCGTCGTCGATCATTCTGTCGACGCGGGTGGATCGGTAGCGCCAAATCTCCCCCTTGAGGGCATAGGCGCTAAGATAGGGTATTGCGGCGCGGAATCGGTTGTGATTCTACGCTGGGGATGACACACGAATCGCTTGTTGATGATGGCTGGGCCGAGACAGTTAAGCTTCTCGGCGGCGAAGAG